>NZ_JBEYUS010000025.1:0-78492 GCF_040643635.1 Saccharopolyspora sp. NPDC047091 | reverse complement strand
GATGCCCAGCGGGTGTTGGCGTCGGGTCGTTTCCGGTCGGGTGTGGAGCGGGATCAGGCGTTGCTGAACGGGGAGGGGAATTTTCCTTCGTTCTGGACCTGCTCGGCGAGGTCGCGGATGGAGGCGCTGTCGTTGACGTGCGGGAAGTCCTCGGCCGGGACCGGCACCTCGAGGAACTCGCACAGCGGCTCCCAGCCCTGGCCGGGCTGGTACTCCAGCAGCCGGTCGGCGGGGACGGCGGCGCGGACTTCGGCGTTGTGCCGTTCGAACACCTCGATGGCGTGCTCGCGGTCCTCGAAGCGGCCGTCGAAGGTGCCGTTCCAGATCAGCCGCTCGATGGTGGGGCGCAGCTTGGTCGTGAACGGGTCGTCCGAGTCGCCCGGCGGGTCCTGCACGAACTGGTAGATGGTGCCGTAGGTGCTGTCGTACCAGCGCTGCGGGTCGCGGGTGGTGAGCAGGACCTTCGCGTCCGGGTAGGCCGCCATCAGCTCGCGCCAGAACGTGCAGCCCGGCCAGTCCACAGTGGACTGGTAGCCGCCGAGGACCTGGTCCCAGTCCACCGGTCCGTCCAGCGCGCGGACCCAGTCCTGCATCCGCTCGGGCTCCGCGATGACCTCGAACATGTGGTAGCACGGCCCGAAGCCGAGGTGCTCCAGCGCCGCCTTCATCGACGCGGTCCCGGTGCGGCCGAAACCGGCTCCGATGATCTTCACCATGGTGCTGCTCCTAGTCGTGCTCGCTTCTTTCCGGTGACGCCTCCCGGCGCCGGGTCCTCACCGCGCTTCGGTGATCATCACGGCGCCGACGGTGGCGTGCGTGGCCTCGTCGACCAGCAGGCCGCCGCCGGTGAGCCGGTTGCGCTCGTAGGGGTCGCAGAACACCGGCTGCGCCAGCCGCAGACCGACCTCGCCGATGTCGTTGAGGCCCAGCTCCGCGACCGGTTCGCGGTGCAGCGTCGTCACGTCCACCCGGTGGTGCACCTCGGTGACCAGGGCCTTGACGGTGCGCGTGGTGTGCTTGAGCAGCAGCAGCGTCCCGGCCCGCAGCACCGGGCTCGCCGCCATCCAGCACACCCGGGCGGTCAGCTCGGTCGCCGCCGCGGGCGGGGCGTCCGGGGCGCACAGCAGGTCGCCGCGGCCCACGTCGATCTCGTCGGCCAGCCGCACCGACACCGACTGCGGCGCCCTGGCCTCGGCGAGCGCGCCGTCCGCGGTGTCCACCGCGGTCACCCGGGTGCGCAGGCCCGAGGGCAGGTGCAGCACCTCCGCGTCCTCGTGCACCGAACCGCCGCTGATCTGGCCCGCGTAACCCCGGTAGTCCCGCTCGGGGGCGCGGATCACGTACTGCACCGGCAGCCGGAAGTCCCCGGCCGCGCGGTCGTCCTCGATGTGCACCTGCTCCAGGTGCTCCAGCAGCGACGGGCCCTCGTACCACGGCATCCGGTCCGAGCGGTGCACCACGTTGTCACCGCGCAGCGCCGAGATGGGGATGGCGGTGACCTCGGGCAGCTCCAGCTCCGCGGTGAACCGGGCGAACTCCGCGGTGATCGCCGCGAACACCTCCTGGTCGTGGTCGACCAGGTCCATCTTGTTCACCGCCAGCACCAGCCGCGGCACCCGCAGCAGCCCGGCCAGCACCGCGTGCCTGCGGCTCTGCTCGGTGAGCCCGTTGCGGGCGTCGACCAGCACGATCGCCAGGTCCGCGGTGGAGGCGCCGGTGACCATGTTCCGGGTGTACTGGGCGTGCCCGGGCGTGTCGGCGATGATGAACGCGCGATGCGCGGTCTCGAAGTACCGGTGCGCCACGTCGATCGTGATGCCCTGCTCGCGCTCCGCGCGCAGCCCGTCGGTGACCATCGCCAGGTCCAGCCCGTCGTCGCCGCGCTCGCGGCCCACCAGCTCCAGCATCTCCAGCTGGTCGGCCAGCAGCGAGCGGGAGTCGTGCAGCAGCCTGCCGATCAACGTGCTCTTGCCGTCGTCGACGGCCCCGGCGGTGGCGAACCGCAGCAGGCTGTCGGCGGGGGCGAAGGTCCGCTCCTCCGCATCGGTGGGCAGGCTCATCAGAAGTACCCCTCTCGCTTGCGGTCCTCCATGGACGCCGCGCTCGCGCGGTCGTCGGCACGGGTCTGACCGCGTTCGGTGACCTTCGTGGCGGCGATCTCGGCGATCACCTCCGCCACCGTGGACGCGGTGGACAGCACCGCCCCGGTGCAGGTCATGTCGCCGATGGTGCGGAACCGCACGGACTGCTCGGTGAGCACCTCGTCCGGATCGCGGTGCACGAACGGGTTGTCGGCGAGGTACATGCCGTCGCGTTCGAAGACCTTCCGCCGGTGCGCGAAGTACAGCGCGGGCAGCTCCACGCCGTCCTGGTCGATGTAGGTCCAGATGTCGCGCTCGGTCCAGTTCGACAGCGGGAACGCGCGCACGTTCTCGCCGGGGCCGATCAGCCCGTTGTAGAGGTTCCACAGCTCGGGGCGCTGGTTGCGCGGATCCCACTGGCCGAAGGCGTCGCGGAAGGACAGCATCCGCTCCTTGGCGCGGGCCCGTTCCTCGTCGCGGCGGGCGCCGCCGAACAGCGAGTCGAACCGGTGCTCGGCGATCGCGTCCAGCAGCGTCACCGTCTGCGCCCGGTTGCGGCTGGCGCCGCGGCCCTCCTGCTCGACAACGCGGCCCGCGTCGATGGAGTCCTGCACGGACGCCACCACCAGCCGCACGCCGAGCTCGGCGGCGCGGCGGTCCCGGAACTCCAGCACCTCCTCGAAGTTGTGGCCGGTGTCCACGTGCAGCACCGGGAACGGGATCGGGGCGGGCCAGAACGCCTTCTCGGCCAGTCGCAGCAGCACCGCGGAGTCCTTGCCGCCGGAGAACAGCAGCGCGGGCCGGTCGAACTCGGCGGCGACCTCGCGGATCAGGTGCAGCGCCTCGGATTCGAGGACGTCCAGGCGGGACAGGGCACGTCGGGCGGGCATCAGCTGCTCCCCTCGGAGGGTGTTCCGGGTGCGGCGGCCACCGCCGCCAGCAGCGGTTCGGCCAGTTCCGGGCGGCAGACCAGCAGGTCCGGCAGCCACGGGTCGGGTCGGTCGTAGACGAGCGGGGAGCCGTCGAGCCGGCTGGTGTGCAGCCCGGCCGCCTGCGCCACGCCGATCGGGGCGGCGCTGTCCCACTCGTACTGGCCGCCGGCGTGCAGGTAGGCGTCGACCTCGCCGCGGATCACCGCGCTGATCTTCGCGCCCGCCGAGCCCATCGGGACGGTCTCCGCACCGAGCGCGGTGGCGACGGCGGCGACGAACTCCGGCGGGCGGCTGCGGCTCACGGCGATGCGCGGCGGCCCGCCGTCCGCGGCCGGGACCCGCGGCGGGCTGCCGGTGCCGAGCACCAGGCCCGCGGCGGGCAGCGCGACGGCGGCGGCCCGCACCCGGTGGTCCTCGGCGAGGGCCACGTGCACGGCCCAGTCGGTGCGGTCCGGTTCGGAGAACTCCCTGGTGCCGTCGAGCGGATCCACGATCCACACCCGGCCGCCGCCGGAGCGCTCCGGGCCCGCGGTGCCGTGCTCGGAGAGCACCGCGTCCTGCGGGCGCTGCTCGGCGAGCGCGGCCAGCAGCAGTTCGTGCGCGGCGGTGTCGCCTTCGTCGCCGAGCACCTTGCCGTCCACTTCGGACCGACGGCGCGCGCGCAGCTCCAGCAGGCACCGCCCGGCCTCGTCCGCCAGCCGCGCGGCCAGCTCGTGATCGTCCGCCTTCACCCGGTTCCTCCTTCGGCGCCGGCATCGATCCGCTCCCCCGCCGGGGCCGGCGCCCGACCGCGGGAGAACCGTCCGGACGACACCGCGGCGGCGACGAGCGCGACCAGCACGCCCAGCACCGCCGCCACGGCCGCCCCCGTTCCGGCCAGCATCGCCCCGCTGGCGGCGAGCATGCCGCCCAGCAGCACCCGGACCGGCCGGTCCGGGATGCGCACCGACAGCAACGACCCGGCGAGCACCCCGGGCAGCGAACCGGCCAGCAGCGAGCCCACCAGCCCGAGGTCGACCTGGCCGTGCAGCAGATGTCCCAGCGCGGCGACCAGCACCAGCGGCACCGCCTGCACCAGGTCGGTACCGACCAGCCGCGCCGAGCTCATCGCCCGGTCCAGCAGCAGCAGGCACACGATGACGATGGAACCGGAACCGACCGAGGTGGTGCCGACGACGAACCCGGCGGCCGCGCCCAGCAGCACCGCAGGGACCGGCCGGAGGCGGGGTGCCGCGCCGGACGCCGGACGCCCGCGGTCCAGGTGCATCCGCACCACCAGGGTCACCGCGGCCAGCAGCACCGCGGCCGCGCTCACGCCCTTCAGCACCGCGCCGGTGCCCGCGCCGAGCCGGCCCGCGAGCAGCGAACCGAGCAGCGCGCACGGCAGCGAACCCAGGCACAGCAGGCCGACCGTCGGCAGGTGCGCGGTGCGCCGGCGCAGGTGCACCGCCGCGCCCACCGGTTTCATCACCGCGCCCGCGACCAGGTCGGTCGACACCGCCGCCAGCGGCGGCACGCCGAACACGACGGTCAGCAGCGGCATGGTGAGGGCACCACCGCCCATTCCGGTCAGGCCGACCAGCGATCCGGTCAGCAGACCGGTCAGGGTCACTCCGAGGTCCACGGGCGCACCCAGCCCCGTTCCCGCAGCAGCGCCACGACCCGCCCGACGGCCTCGTCCTGGGTGAGCCCGGAGGTGTCCAGCGCCAGGTCGGCGTCGGTGGGCGGCTCGTACGGCGCGGACACACCGGTGAACTCGGGCAGCGCCCCGGCCCGCGCCTTCCGGTAGAGGCCCTTGCGGTCGCGGCGTTCGCACTCGCCGAGCGGAGTGGCGACGTGCACCAGCACGAACCCGCCGCAGTCGGACACCATCCGGCGCACCGCGTCCCGGTCGGCCGCGTAGGGCGCGATGGGCGCGCAGATCGCCGCGCCGCCGTGCCGGGTGACCTCGGAGGCGACGAACCCGATGCGGCGCACGTTGCGGCTGCGGTCGGCGGCGGAGAACCCGAGCCCTTCGCACAGGGTGCGGCGCACCACGTCCCCGTCCAGCAGGGTCACCGCCCGGTGGTCGTGCCTGCTGAGCTCGTCGCGCAGCGCGCGGGCCAGGGTCGACTTGCCCGCCCCGGACAGGCCGGTGAACAGCACGGTGAAGCCGCGTTCGGCCAGCGGCGGATGCAGCCTGCGCTGGTGCTCGGCGATCGCCGGGGTGGTGAACCAGGTCGGCAGCGGGGCGCCTTCGTCCAGCCGGGCGCGCAGTTCCTCGGCGCCGAGGCCGCCGCGCCCGCAGCCGGGTTCGACCCGCTCGGCCCGGATCCAGGCGTCGGCGGAGTCGCGGAGCAGCTCGGGCGGGGCGACCACGGTGATCGGCGAGTCCTCGACCGGGTCCGCGGTGATCAGGTGGGTGGCGCCGTAGGCGGCGGCGACCTGCGCGGCCAGCGCCGCGTCGGCCTTCGGATCGGCGCGGCGGGCCAGCGGGACCGGCACCACCGTGGTGCCCGCGGGCAGTTGCGGGCGGGCGGCGAGCAGCGCCTGCACCAGCAGTTCCGGGCGCGGCCCGGTCATCCGCGGCAGCAGCAGCACGTGCCCGTCGAACTCGGCGGCGAGCTCGCGCAGCTGGGCGAGCTCGCGGTGGTGCAGCGGGGAGTCGGCGACGACGCCGAGCACCGGCCCGGCGGGCAGGTCGGCGCGGACGTCGGCGGCGGGCGGGCGCATCCGGCGCAGCGCTCCGGCGGGTGCGGCCGCGGCGCGCAGCGGTCCGGCCGCGTAGCGCGTGGTGCCGTCGGACCAGGGTTCCTCGTTGTGCAGCACGGCGACGGGGGCGCCTTCGGCGTCGCGCAGCTCGATCCGGGGCGCGTCGGCCAACTCCGCGGGCACCGGGAGCACGATCGGCGCGGGCCACGGGGTGCCGTCCAGCAGCCGCCGCCGGGTGCGCACCGAGTCGACGTCGGCGGCGCCGAGGAATCCCGCCACGGGGTGGAACGCACCGTCGATCAGCAATTCCACATCGGACAGTTCAGCGGGTTCGGGGGTCCAGCCCGGAATCGTCCCGTCAGGACCGTCCGGACATTCAGGCTCCGCTCTGCTCGCGCTCACACGCACCTCTGTCCGCTGGTCGGGGCCGACTTGATGCATACCGTGCCGAAGAGGGATCGACGGGTGAACCCCGGTGTCCACTTCTCGCCACATCGCATTTTTCCCACCGCACCGGCACATTTCCAGCCTTGACGGATCGCCGATTCCGGCATTGTTCGCGAAGTTCACCGGCCCGTTCGGGACTCCGCACGGGGCAGCGTCGAGCGGAACGTGCGCTCCCCCGGCCCCAGCTCGAACACGCCGTGCCCGTCGCGGAGCCGGTCGGCGCCGGTGATGCGGCCGGGCACGTGCACTTCGGCGGTGGTGTTCGGCGGAATCCGCACGGTCAGGGTGAAATCCCGCCCGTCGCGGTGCCAGCGGGACTCGACCCGGCCGGCCGGGGTGGTGTGGTGGCCTTCGACCCGGCGCAGATCGCCCACCACCTTGGGCCGGATGCGCAGGCGCCGGAAGCCGGTGGAGCCCGGCGCCTGGTCGATGCCGGCGAGTCCGGTGTGGAACCACTCGTCGAGCTGCGTGAGGATCATGTGGTTCAGCGAGTTGCGCAGGTCCCACTGCTCCGGGACGGTGCTGAGCCCGCCCGGGTTCGCCGGGGTGTCCCGGAAGAACGCGCCGTAGCCCGCGTCCTGGTGCAGCGCCTCCCACAGCAGCTCGTCGCGGTCGGCGTCGCGCAGCACCCGCACCACCGGACCGAGCCCCAGGTGCCCGGCGCGCAGCAGCGGGCCGCCGGAACCGCGGACGCGTTCGACCAGCGCGGCCAGCACCCGCGGCCGTTCGGCGGCGGGCACGATCCCGGCGTCCAGCGGCATCGCCTGCGCCGCCTGCGTCGCACCCCGCTCGGTGCCGTCGCCGCTGTAGCGGCCGAGGTCCGGCAGGTAGAACCGCTCGTGGAAGGCGCGGGCGACGCCCTCGGCGAGCGCACCGTACTCGCGCGCGTCCGCGGAATTCCCCAGCGCCGCGGCCACGTCCGCCATGGCGCGCGCGGTGGCGTGGTAACCCCAGGTGCCGGTGAGCTCCCCCGCGGTCTCCTCCGCCGCCACCCAGTCGCCGAGCGCGCCGACGACCAGGTGCCGGTGCGCCTTGCGGCGCCGCAGGTAGTCCAGGTAGGCCGTCATCGCCGGGTAGTACCGCGCCATCGTCTCGGTGTCGTCGTAGCGCCGGTGCAGCAGCCACGGCACCAGCACGATCGCGTTGCCCCAGTTGACCTCGTCGCCGAACCGGTCCCGGTAGCCCCAGTCGTAGACGGGCGCCTTCAGCGCCACGTTGCCCACGTCGGGCCCGCGCCCGGACTGCCCTTCGGCGAGGTGCCGCTGCATCGTCGGCAGGTAGGCGGCGAGGTCGAAGTGCCGGGACAGCACGCCCATCGGGTGCGTGTAGTCGGCGCCGTAGGCCAGCTTCTCCCGGCCGGGGCAGTCGGTGAGCACCGACATCAGGTTCGAGGCGACGGAGAAGTGCGCCATCCGGTGCAGCCGGTTCACCCGCTCGTCGGAGGTGCGCACCGCACCGGCGCGCGGCGCGTCGGCCCGCAGCTGCAACCCGACCACCTCGGGGCGTACCCCGGGCGGTGCCGTGACCTCAAGGAAGCGCATCGCGAAGTACTGGAACGCGGGCTGCCAGGTCTCCCCGCCGGGCAGGCCCGCCGCGGTGTAGGTGTGCAGCACGTCGGTGCCGCGCCGGTCGTTGCGCACGGAGGTCTGGTCGACGGAGCCGTCCGGCGCCAGCGATTCACCGGGCCGCAGGGCCACCTCGGTGCCCGCCGGGACCTCGGGCAGCCGCAGCCGCGGCCAGCCCGCGAGGTTCTGCCCCAGGTCGAACACCCACCGCCCCGGGTCGAGCTCGCGCACCCGCACCGGCGGCCACTCGCGCACGACCCGCACCGGCTGCGCCCGGCGCCACACGAGTTCGGTGCCGCCGTTCGGCGGGGTGGTGCGGATCGCGTCGGCCCAGCCGGTGCGCGTGCCGTCGCGGCGGGTCGCGGTCGCGGAGTGGTCGGCGCCGGGCGCGTCCCAGCCGGGCTGTTCGCGGCGGGCGTCGTGGTCGGTGCCGGAGAACCAGTTGTCGGTGATCGCGGGGCCGAGCGCGGTGCGCCAGTGCGGTCCGGTGACGACGTCGTGCCGTCCGCCGGGGCCGGTCAGCTCCAGGCGGGCGATCAGCCGCGGGGACACCGCGGCGCCCGCGGTGGGTTCCCACTGCGCCACCGGATCGCCGGAGCCTTCGACGGGGGTGCCTGCGGGGTACCGGTGCTCCAGCGGTGGGGCGATGATCAGGCCGTGCTCGTCGGTGGTGACGACCTGCCTGCTCTCCCAACGATCGCGGGTACCGATGGTGACGCTGCCGCCGATGTGGTGCCCGCGCGGGTCCGGGACGCGGATGCGGTCCGCGCCGGGGTGCGCGGGCACCAGCAGCTCGCCGCGGGCGGGTTCGGTGCTGGTCCACCACGAGTAGGGGTCGCGCGCGCCACCGCGGGTGCCGTGCCGGTGCACGTGCGCGGTGCCGTTGCCGAGCGCCACGCCGAGCACGTTCTCGCCGGGCAGCAGGAGTTCTCGCACGTCGTGCACCCGGTGTTCGGCGGAGCGCTGGTAGTTCGAGTTCCCGGGAGCCAGCACCTCGTCGGTCACCGGCCGCCCGTTGAGGGTGGCCCGGTGCAGGCCGAGCCCGCACAAGTGCAGCCGGGCGGTGCTGATCGGCCCGTTCGCGGTGAACGCCGTCGCGAAGATCGGCAGCGGGTCGCCGGGTCCGCGGCCGGGGTGCGCGATCCAGCTCGCCGCACCCCAGTCGCAGCGGGTCAGCAGCCCGAGCTCCCACTCGAACGGTTCGCTCCAGGGGGACCACCGGTCGTGCTCGTCCCGGACCCGCACCCGCCAGCGCAACCGCTGCCGCGCGGCGGGTTCCGGCCCGCCGTAGCGGGTCTGCGCGCGGTCCGACCCGACGACGCCGGTGTCCCACCAGGTCCGGCCGTCCGGATCGGTGACCTCGACCTGGAAGGCGGTCTGCAGGCCACCGGGTTCCGCGTCCTCCGCGGCGAATCCCCAGCTGAGCACCGGGTTCTGGTCGTCGACGCCGAGCAGCGGCCCGGTGCGGCCGTCGAGGCGGAGGCGTTCCGGGCGGATTCCGGTCATCGGCTGCTCCAGCGCGGTCGTCTGCCGCTCTCGTTCTACGCACCGCGGCACCGCCCGTCAACAGTCCACAATGGACGAATGCTCCGGGCCGCGGGGCGCCCTATCCTCGGTGCGTCGGCCGGACGGCGGCCGCGGGGAGGACCGCATGACCAGCCCTGACGACAACCCCACCGCAACGATCCCGCTGGCGAGCCGCACCGGGCGGTGGATCATCGCGGGCACCATCCTCGGCTCCGGGGTGGCGTTCCTGGACGGGTCGGTGGTGAACGTGGCGCTGCCCGCCATCGGCCGGGACACCGGCGGCGGCTTCGCGGTGCTGCAGTGGGTGCTCGACGCCTACCTGCTCACGCTGAGCGCGCTGCTGCTGCTCGGCGGAGCTCTCGGCGACCGGTACGGGCGGCGCCGGGTGTTCCAGGTGGGGCTGGTGGTGTTCACCCTCGCCTCCCTCGGCTGCGGGCTCGCGCCCACCGGGGAGCTGCTGATCGTCGCGCGGCTGGTGCAGGGCGTCGGCGGGGCGCTGCTCGTGCCCGGCAGCCTCGCGCTGATCAACTCCACGATCCGGTCCGAGGACCGCGGCCGGGCGGTGGGCACCTGGGCGGGGCTGACCGGGGTCTCCTCCGCGCTCGGGCCGTTCGTCGGCGGCTGGCTGGTGGACGCGGCGTCCTGGCGCTGGGTGTTCTTCATCAACGTGCCGCTGGCCGCGGTGGCGCTGCACGTCACCGCCCGGCACGTGCCGGAGACCCGCAGCGGGCGGGCCGGGTCCCCCGACCTCGCCGGGGCCGCCACGATCACGCTGGGCCTGGCCGGGGCGATCTACGCGCTGATCGAACTGCCCGCGCGCGGCTGGAACCCGATCACCATCGGCGCGCTCGCCGTCGGCGTCGCCGGGCTGCTCGCGTTCCCGCTGCTGGAGCACCGCGGGCGCAATCCGATCCTGCCGCTGAACCTGTTCGCCTCCCGGCAGTTCACCGGGGCGAACCTCACCACGTTCACCGTGTACGCGGCGCTCAGCGGCGCGCTGTTCCTGCTGTCGCTGCAGCTGCAGCAGACCCTCGGGTACTCCGCGCTGCGCGCCGGGGTGGCGACGCTGCCGATCACGGTGATCATGCTGCTGATCTCGGGGCGAATGGGGGCGCTGGCGCAGCGGACCGGGCCGCGGCTGCCGATGACGGTCGGGCCGTTCGGGTGTGCGGCGGGGCTGGCGCTGCTGACCTGGGCCCAGCCCGGGTCGACCTACCTCACCGGGGTGCTGCCCGGGGTACTCGTGTTCGGGCTGGGGCTCTCGGTGACGGTGGCGCCGCTGACCTCGGCGGTGCTCGCTTCGGTGACCGCCGATCGTGCCGGAGTGGCGTCGGGGGTGAACAACGCGATCTCCCGGCTCGCCGGGCTGGTGGCGGTGGCGGTGCTGCCGCTGGTCGCGGGGATGACCGGGCCCGGGGAGACCGTCGGCGACGGGTTCGGGTTCGCCATGCTGGTCTCGGCCGCGGCGTGCGCGCTGGGCGGGGTGCTGTCCTGGTGCACCATCGGAGGTCGCCGCCTCGTGGTCGAACCGATGCCGCTGCCAGGGGTGCAGCAGGCCTGCCAGGACCCGTGCACCTGCACCGACGCCCACCGGTGACGCGAAGCCGCCCGGCCGGGCGGCCCCGAGGTCAGCCGACCCGGTCGAAGGTCCACTGGTGCGGGGGCCGCGCGACCAGGTGCGGCGGCGGGGACGGCAACCGCGGCGGATCCTCGTCGTGGTGCGCGATGAGCACGACGCGGTCCTCGGCCGAGCGGTACACCTCGACCGCACCGCAGCGGGGCACCGCGTGCTCCCGGACCCACCCGAGCAGTTCCGGCTGCGCGCCCGGCGCGGCCCGCACCTCCCACATCAGCGCGCGCCCGCTCACACCGCACCCCGCAGCGGCGGCACGGCGGGCATCTCGGTGGCCGATTCGACGTCCCGGCGGGTCATCCGGAACGCCTCCGGGTAGGACTCGCGGCGGGTGCGGCGCTCCGGTTCGGTGCTGCGCCAGAAGTAGTGGCAGCACTCGCAGCGGTGCACCTCCCACACCCCGGCGATCGGTGACACGGCCTGCAGCGTCACCTCGGTCGCGGCACAACGCGGGCACATATCGGGTTCTCCTCTCGGCGTCGGTTCAGTTCTCGCGCAGCAGAGCGCGCAGCTTCGCCACCCACTGCTCGGTCTCGGGCAGGTCCCGCACCGGCTGGCCGTAGTGCCCGCGCGCGTCGGGCGCCACCGGCGTCGTCGCATCGATCACCAGCTTGTCGCTGATGCCCGCGGGCTGGGACCCCGGATCGAGGCCCACCACCGACATGTTCGGCAGCACCACCAGGTCCCCGGCCGGGTTGACCTTCGTGGACAGCGCCCACATCACCTGCGGCAGGTCGAACGGGTCCACGTCCTCGTCGACGACGATCACGACCTTGGTGTAGCCGAGCCCGTGCGGCGTCGTCATGGCCCGCAGCCCCACCGCGCGGGCGAAGCCGCCGTAGCGCTTCTTCGTGGACACGATCGCCAGCAGCCCGTGCGTGTACATCGCGTTGACCGCCTGCACCTCGGGGAACTCCGCGCGCAGCTGCTGGTACAGCGGGACGCAGGTGGCCGGGCCGATCAGGTAGTCGATCTCGGTCCACGGTTTGCCCAGGTACAGCGATTCGAAGACCGGGTCGGTGCGGAAGGAG
This sequence comes from Saccharopolyspora sp. NPDC047091, assembly GCF_040643635.1. Lineage (NCBI taxonomy): Bacteria > Bacillati > Actinomycetota > Actinomycetes > Pseudonocardiales > Pseudonocardiaceae > Saccharopolyspora > Saccharopolyspora sp. NPDC047091. Next base: position 66,585 of record NZ_JBEYUS010000025.1, on the reverse strand, counting down.
ATGCGGTCGATGCGCACCACCGGCATGTTCCGGCCGCCCGAGTAGTGCCCGGTGAACTCGCCGAACGGTCCTTCGACCTCGCGGCGCCGCCCGACGACCACGCCTTCGAGCAGCACTTCGCAGCCCCACGGCACGTCGAACCCGGTGAGCGGCCCGGTGGCGATCGGCGCCGGGGCTCCGCGCAGCGCGCCCGCCATCTCGTACTCGGACTGCTCGTACCCGAGCGGGGTGCCGCCGACGATGGTGATCATCGGGTCGTTGCCGAGCGCGATCGCGACCGGCAGGTCCTCGCCGCGCTCCTCGGCCTTGCCCAGGTGCAGCGCGATGTCGTGCATCGGCACCGGTTGCAGGCCGAGTTCGTCGCGGCCCTTGACCTCCATCCGGTACACGCCGACGTTCTGCTTGGCGAAGTTCTCCGGGTCGTCCGGGTCGCGGGAGACGACGGCGGCCTTGTCCAGGTAGAACCCGCCGTCGCCGTCGTTGAGCCGGAACAGCGGCAGCACCTCGAACAGGTCGACCTCGGCGCCTTCCCGGGAGTTCGCCAGGAACGGCGGGTCCGCGCGGCGTTCGGGCGCGACCGGGAAGTCCTCCCAGCGCCGGATGAACTCCTGCACCTGCTCGCGGGTGGACGTCTGCGGCGGCAGTCCCATCGCGATGGCGTGGTTGGGCCAAGACCCGTGCGCGTTGAGCACGATCCGCGGGTCGGTGAATCCGGTGACGTCGTCGAACCGCAGCGCGGGCGCCCCCTCGCCGAGCCGGGCCGCGGCGTTGGCGGCGGCGCCGAGGTCCGGCTCCGGATCGACCCGTTCGGTGATCCGCAGCAGCTGTCCCGCCGCGTCGAGCGCGTCCAGGTAGGAACGCAGGTCGTCGTGGGCCACTTCTCCTCCTCCGCTGGTCATCGTTCTGCGGGCGCGGTCCACGCCGCGCCGAGTCCCGCCCAGCGGCGCGCGTCCGGGGCGGGCAGGTCGAACTGGTCGAGCACCCGCAGCACGATGTGGTCGAGCACGTCGGTCACCGAGCGCGGGTGGTCGTAGAAGGCGGGCATCGGCGGCACCAGCACGGCGCCCATCCGGGAGAGCGCGAGCATGTTCTCCAAGTGGATCTCGCTCAGCGGTGTCTCCCGCGGGACGAGCACGAGCTTGCGGCGCTCCTTGAGCACCACGTCGGCCGCGCGCCCGATGAGCCCGTCGGCGTAGCCGGTGCGGATGCCGGCGAGGGTCTTCATGCTGCACGGCACGACGATCATGCCGTCGGTGCGGAACGAGCCGGACGAGATGGCCGCGCCCTGCTCGGCGGGCCCGTGCACCACGTCGGCGAGCCCGGCGACCTCGTGGGCGCTGCGGCCGGTCTCGAGCTCGATGGTGGTGCGGGCCCAACGGCTCAGCACCAGGTGGGTCTCGACCTCGGGCAGGGTGCGCAGCGCTTCGAGCAGCCGCACGCCGAGCGGCGCGCCGGTGGCCCCGGTCATCCCGATGATCAGCCGCAACGCCACCCGCCTCCTTTAGTTCGTGGACGAACGTTCGTATGCAGACTACCACTGTCGCGACCCCGATCTCGCGGACGGCGACACCGGCTCCGCGCCCCGGCGCGATCTCGTAAGATGCGAGCCCACCGAACCGGCATGAGGAGTGCGTCGTGCAGCTGGAAAGCGCCGTCTTCCACCTGATGCGCCGGGTCCTGCAGGACCACGGCGCCCGCTGGCAGGCGCGATCCCCGCAGCTGACCAAGCCGCAGTACGCCGCGCTCACCGCGATCGAGGAAACCCCCGGCATCGAGCAGGCCGCGCTGGGCAGGCGCGCCGCGATCGACAAGGCCACGCTGGCCGCGATGCTCGCCCGCCTGGAACAGCGCGGGCTCGTGACCCGCACCGTCGACCGCTACGACCGCAGGCGCCGCGTGCTGGAGCTGACCGACGAGGGCCGCCGGGTGCTGCGCGAGACCACCGCGCTGGCCGACGAGATCAACAGCACCGTGCTGGACCGCCTCACCCCCGAGGAGTCCGACCGCCTCCGCGAACTCCTCACCACCCTCGCCGCCGACGAGACCGGCCAGCTGGCCCCACCCCCGGAAACCTGACCCCCACGTCGTCCGCTCGTCAGCGGCGAAGCGGCTGAGCAGCGACCACCCGAGACACCGGCGAAGCGGCTGAGGTTCCGCTCGCCACCCCTCGCCAACAGGAGCAGCGAGCACCGGGCCGAGAACGACTCGCCGGCTTTGCGGGGTTGGGTCACACTCAGGTCACGCTCGACCCCGCGCCGACGGCACGCGGCCCGGCACCGGCGAGCACCGGCACGTGCACCACGACCGCGCCCCGGCGCGGCCGCCCCGGCGATCCGGCCCGCGCCCCCGGAGGCACCTGGCCGAGCACGGGCGGCGCTCCGGCGACCCGCACCCGACGCCCTGCCGAAGCACTTCGGCGGGCCCCGCCGCACACCGATGGATCAGCGATGTCCGAAGCCTCCTCCCACGACCCGGTCACCGACCGGCTGCAAGAGGTGGCCTCCACGTTGGGCGACCTCCGCCTCGACGAGCTGCTCGGCGAGCTCCAGGAGCGGCTGGCGCGGGTGATCAGCACGCGGGACCGGATGCAGGACCTGCTGGACGCGGTGCTCGCGATCGGCACCGAGCTGGAGCTCGACACGACGCTGCACCGCATCGTCACCGCCGCGACCGAACTGGTGCAGGCCCGCTACGGCGCGCTCGGCGTGCTCGGTCCGGACGGCGAGTTCACCCAGTTCGTGCACGTCGGCATCGACGAGGCCACCGCCGAGCGGATGGGACCGACCCCGCGCGGTCGCGGGCTGCTCGGGCAGCTGACCAGGGATCCGCGCCCGCTGCGGCTGCGCGACCTCACCCAGCACCCGGCGTCGATCGGTTTCCCGGAGAACCACCCACCGATGCGCGGTTTCCTGGCCATCCCGATCCGGGTGCGGGACGAGGTGTTCGGCAACCTGTACCTGACCGAGAAGCTCGATGGCGGCGAGTTCGGCCAGGACGACGAGGTGGTGCTGCGCGCGCTGGCCGCCGCGGCCGGGGTGACGGTCGAGAACGCGCGGCTGTTCGACCAGGCGCGGCTGCGGCACCGCTGGCTGCAGGCTTCCAGCGAGATCACCACCGAACTGCTGTCCGGGGTGAGCACGGCCGACGGGCTGCGGCTGATCGCGCAGCGCGCCATGGAGATCTCCCGCGCCGACTGCGCGCTGATCGTGCTGGCCCGCCAGGGCACCTCCAGCGGGCAGGCACGGGTGGAGGCCGTCGCGGGCGAAGCGGACATCGAAGTGGGCATCCCGGTGAGCACCGACGGCCCGGTGCTGGCCAGCCTCACCGGCGACACCCCGGTGCTGGAGTCGGACGTGTCGGCGGCCCCGGTCAGCGGGCTCAACCACGTGCTGCCCGGCTACGGCCCGGCGCTGGCGGTGCCGCTGCACTCCGGCGAAGCGGGCGCGGGCGCCGTGATCGCGTTGCGCCGCAAGGAGAGCAGGCCGTTCGGGCCGGGTCAGGTGCCGCTGCTGGCGTCCTTCGCCGACCAGACGGCGATCGCGCTGGAGCTCGCGGCGAAGAACCGCGCGCAGCGGCAGCTCGACGTGTTCGGCGAGCGGGACCGCATCGCCCGCGACCTGCACGACCACGTGATCCAGCGGCTGTTCGCGACCGGGTTGAGCCTGCAGGGCACGCTGCGCCGCGCCACCGATTCGGACGTGCGGCGGCGGGTGCAGCAGTCGGTGCAGCAGCTCGACGACACGGTCCGGGAGATCCGCACCGCGATCTTCGACCTGCACTCGTCGCCCGGCGCGGACGATCCGGTGAGCCTGCGCCGCCGGTTGCTGGACACCGTCGCGGATGTGAGCAGCGGCGCGGGATTCGCCCCGGCGGTGCGGATGTCCGGCGCGATCGACACCGCGGTACCGGGCGGTTTCTTCGAGCACGCGGAGGCGGTGGTGCGGGAGGCGGTGGCGAACGCGCTGCGCCACGGCGGGGCGACCGCGATCACGGTGTCGGTGGAGACCGGTGCGGCGCTCACCATCGAGGTGGTCGACAACGGCTGCGGGGTGGGCGGTGGTGCTCCCGGCAACGGCCTGCGCAACCTCCGCGCCCGCGCCGAACAACTCGCGGGCACCCTCGACCTGACCGCGCCCGAGGACGGCGGCACCCGCCTGACCTGGCAGGCACCCCTCCCCCACGGCGAACCCGGCTGACCGATCGCCCCTCGACCCGCGCCGCGTCCTCGCCCGAGCAGCGGATCGGGCGTTCTGCCGTCGGCTGCGACGCCGCCGGACCGGCGGGGCCCGAGCGACCGGCACCGCGGCGGGTTCTCGGCCGTCATCCTCGCGAGGACGGCGTTCTCGGGCGGGAACGACGAGCACTCAGCCGGGGACGGCGTCCCGCGCACGACGGAGCGAGCTCACCCGGAGGACGGCCGGGAGCGGAGTTCCGTTGCCAGGACCGCGGCTTGGGTGCGCCGTTGCATCCCGAGCTTCGCGAGCAGCTGGGAGACGTAGTTCTTCACGGTCTTCTCGGCGAGGAACATCCGCTCGGCGATCTGCCGGTTGGTCATCCCGGCGCCGATGAGCTCCAGCACGGCCCGCTCCTGTTCGGTGAGCCGCCGCAGCGGGTCCTCCTGGGAGTGCTTGCGCCGCTGCCGTTCCAGCACCGCGGAGGTGGTGGCCGCGTCGAGCAGCGAGCGGCCGGCCGCGACCTGCCGGATCGCCGAGCGCAGATCCGACCCGAGGACCTGCTTGAGCACGTACCCGGACGCCCCGGCCATGATCGCGTCCAGCAGCGCTTCGTCGTCGGAGAACGAGGTGAGCACCAGGCAGCGCACGCCGGGCAGCAGCGACAGGAGTTCGCGGCACAGCTCGATCCCGTTGCCGTCGGGCAGCCGCACGTCGAGCACCGCCACGTCGGGCCGGGCGGGCGGCAGCCGCACCAGCGCCTCCTGCACGGTGCCGACCTCGGCGACGATGGTGAAGTCGTCTTCGTCCTCGAGGAGGTCGGCGATCCCGCGGCGCACCACTTCGTGGTCGTCGACGAGGGCGATGCGGGTCGCACCGCCACCGTCCGCCGCCGGTTCGCCCGTGGTGTCCGCCCCGTCCGGTCGTGCCATCTCGCAGCCCCCGCTTCCACCCGCGGCGTGCGGGTGCGCCAGACCCCGTCGTTGCCAGGCTAAGGGCGGTGCGGCGGGCGGCGCAGGACCGGCGGCGGCGCCCGCTGATCCGGACTCCGGTGGTGGCGGTGGTGCCGGTCCGATGCGGTCCTGGCGCCGCGCGCCGAGCGCTCCCAGCTGTTCTCACCTGTTCGACGGTACGAACCGGACACGGCGGGTCACACGGCCGAAGGTCCCACCCCCGGCCGGATGACCACGATCCGGAAATGTTCCGCGGCGGCGGCGCGCTGTGGTGTCATCGGTGCTGATCATCGTCGCGGCTCGCGGGAGCCGCGGCGCGGTACGAGTCGGGAGGGGCGGCGGGATGCGGCGAGGACGGCGGGGTCACCCGTGCGAGCCGGACGCGAGCAGGCTGGGCCCGTGGTACTGCCCGGAGTGCGGGCAGGAGTGGGAGATCCACGGCGTGGCAGGCGGTCGCCCCAAGATCCGCCGGGTCGGCCGGGTCGCGAAGTTCGTCGCCACCTGGCTCGGCGGCTGACTCGCGGCGCGCCCCGCCCGGTGGGGCGGGGGGGGGCGCGGTCCGCGGTGGATCACGTGTACCAGGTGGGTTCCGGGATCTCGCCGAGCAGCGCGTAGCGGCCCACCTCGACCCGCTTGTAGGCGATCGGGTCGTGCAGCGTGTGGGTGCGCAGGTTGCGCCAGAAGATGTCCAGCCCCGCCGAGTTCGCGGTCGCGCGCGCCCCGGTCACCTCGTAGATCCGGGTGGCGATCTCCAGCCCGGTCTGCACGATCCGCTCCTTGGCGGCGGCGATGAGCACGGCGGCCTGGCCGCGCTGCACCTCGGTCACCGAGTCCCGTTCGGCGTGCAGCAGCTCGTCGATGCGCCGGACGGCGCGGTCGACGAGCGCTTCCGCGGCCCACAGCTTCGCCTGCAGGTCACCGTAGGCGTCGAGGACGTAGAACTCCTCGGTGGCGCTGCTCTTGTCGTCGCCGCCGTAGGGCCACGGCCGGGTCTTGTCCCGGGTGTAGGCGGTCGCGGCGTCCAGCGCTCCCTGCGCGATGCCGAGGTAGAAGTTCGCGAACACCAGCTGGATGGTGGGCGTGTTCAGCGTGTTGTAGACCAGCGGCTGGAACTCCTTGTCCACGTAGCCCGCCGCCGATTCCCAGGGCACCCGCACGCCGCGGATCTCGACGCTGCCGGATTCGGTGAGCCGCTGGCCCAGGTTGTCCCAGTCGTCGCCGAAGACGATGGCCTCCTGGTCGGAGGGCACGATGGCGAAGATGTGCTTGTCGGTGCCGTCGAGGACGCCTTCCAGCACGGTGAGGTCGGAGACCTTGCCGCCGGTGGAGAAGGACTTCCGCCCGGTGTAGACGATCTCGTCGCCCTCGTCGGTGATGACCACGTCGGAGTCGCGCGGGTTCACCGCCCCGCCGAAGAACAGGTCGTTCTCGGTGTAGAGCCGTTCGACGGCGTCGATCTGCGCGTCGGTGCCGACCAGCCGCACCGCCCACGCCCACAGGTAGTGGTAGCCGAGCAGCTGGCCGATGGATCCGTCGCCCTGGGCGACCTCGCGGATGACGCGGTAGGCGGTGTCCCAGCGCTGTCCGCCGCCGCCGTGTTCCACGGGCCCGAGCAGGGTGACGAGGCCGGACTCCTTGAGCAGCCGGACTTCGGAGTGCGGGGTGGCGCCGGCCCGGTCGCGTTCGACGGCGTCGACGGCCAGCAGCGCGGCCACGTCGCGGGCTCGGTCCAGCCAGCCCTCGGGGGTGTCGGGTCGCCGGGTCCAGCGGTCGGTGGTGGGTTCGGTGGTGCTCACAGGGTTCTCCTCGGGATGCGGTGGTGCGGGTGATCAGCGGGCGGCGGTGATCGGGTCGCCGGTGCGGTCCAGGTCCGCTTCGAGTTCGCGGACGATCGGCAGCACGTGGGTGCCGAAGTGCTCGACGTCTTCGAGGTAGTGCAGGAAGCCGAGTAGGATCAGGTCGGCGCCGCGCTTCTTGTACTCGACGATGCGGTGCGCGATCTGCTCCGGAGTGCCGATGAGCCCGGTGCGGAATCCGTCGTTGTACTGCACGAGGTCGGCGAACTCGGAGTCCGCCCACATGCCCTTTCCGTCCGATGTGGACTTACCGGCCTGCTGCACGGATTTCCGGAATCCTTCGACCGCGGACACGTCGGCCTTGTCCACGATCTCCTTGAGCACGGCCTTCGCCTCGGCTTCGGTGTCCCGGGCGATGTGGAAGCCGTTGAGGCCGAAGCGGACGGTGCGCCCGTGGGTGGCGGCCTGGGCGCGGACGTCGGCGACCTGCTCGCTGAACCCGTCGAAGTCCTTGCCGTTGCTGAAGTACCAGTCCGACACCCGGCCGGCGAGGGTGCGCGCCGCGGAGGAGTTGCCGCCCTGGAAGATCTCCGGGTGCGGGCGCCCGGGCACCTCGAACGGTTGCGGGCGCAGGCTGAAGTCGTGGATGCGGTAGAAGTCGCCGGACAGCTCGAAGTTCGGTTGCGTCCACAACCCGCGGAGCACGCGGATGAACTCCTCGGTGCGCCGGTAGCGCTCGTCGTGCTCCAGCCAGGGTTCGCCGAGGCCGGTGAACTCCTCCTTGAACCAGCCGCTGACGATGTTCACCGCGAACCGGCCCTGGGACAGGATGTCGGCGGTGATGCCGAACTTCGCCAGGATCGCCGGGTGCCACAGGCCGGGGTGGGCCGCGACGATGAGCTTGAGCCGTTCGGTGGCCAGCAGCAGTCCGAGGCTGAACGCGGCCGGGTCGTGCTGCTGAGCGGCCCCGTAGCTGGAGGCGTAGCGGACCTGGCTGAGCGCGTACTCGAACCCGCTGCGCTCGGCGAGCACCGCGAGTTCCTTGTTGTAGTCGAACCCGAAGTCGGTGCGCTGTTCGATGGTGCTGGTGACCAGGCCGCCGCTGACGTTGGGCACCCAGTAGGCGAACTTCAGCGGTGCGGCGGGGATGTCGGTGGGCACGGTCGTCTCCCGTGGACAGGTGGAGCCGGCGGTGCGCGCCGGACGGCGCACATCGCCGGGTGGGGTGAGCAGGGACCGGTGACCGCGGCGCGGCGTCGACCGGATGCGAGGTGGACCGCGGCCGGACGCGGAGTCGCCGGGGCGATCACCGGGAGGAGCGCTGATGCCGCCGGAGTCGCGGCGGGGCCATCAGATCAGCGACGACAACCTTGCGCACCGACGCGGACGAAGTCCACGTGGCGGCGCCGGGTCAGGCTGGTCGCGATGAGCACGGGATCATCGTGACCAGCGCGCACCGGGGTGTCAACGCCATCCCACTTCCGTTCCACCAGACGGGCATCATCCACAGTGGACAGTCACGGACAGGAGCCGGGCGTCGCGCGAATTCCCGCGCGGCGAAGCGGGACTCCGCGGCCGCCGGACGGTAATGTGGCCGGTTCGACCACGCGGCGTCCGCCGGGGCACGCAGGGAAGGGGATTCCGCCATGGCCAAGTTCACCTGGCACACCTGCGCCGTGCCCGAGGGCCTACCCGTCCGGCAGGTGTACGGCTTCCTGTTCGCCCCGGACGGGCGGGTGCTGATCCGGGTGGACGGCGGCAAGCACTCGTTGCCCGGTGGGCGGCCGGAACCCGGCGAATCCGCCTACGTGGACATCCTGCGGCGCGAGACCTACGAAGAGGTCACGCTCGACATCGCCGAACCGCACTACCTCGGCTACCAGTGCGTCGACGACGGGCACTCCCCGTACGCGCAGGTGCGGATGGCCGCCGAGATCAGCGGGGTGCACCCGCCGGAACCGGACCCGGACAACGGGCGCACCTACCTGCGGCTGCTGGTGCACCCGGGCAAGGCGGGCGACCTGCTCAACTGGGGCGAGACTGGCCACCAGCAGGCCGCGGCCGCGGCGAACGCCGCGATCGCCGTCCTGGGCCTCCCGCACGAGGGGCTCCCGGACACCGGCTACCTCTGATCCGCGGGCGGGGCGCGGGTGATCGCGCCCCGGCCGCCGCTCTTCCGCTCCACAGCTCCGCCGCGCCGTCGTGCCCGTCCGGCACGGCGGCGTCGTCGTGCTGCGCCACCGGCGCGAGCGGTTCGCAGGCCGCACCCGGGGACACCTCAGCCGCTCGCCGCGCCCTCTCGCGCACGAGAGCGGACGCCGTCCGAGCTCCCCTCGCGCCCCCTCGCCTACCGCCGGCACGTTCGCCCGAACCGCGCCGGGGTGGCGTTCGGGTGCTTGACCGGGAAATCGCGACGGCACTAGTGTTCGCGGAAAGCACATGTGTTCACTATGCGCACGATCGGAGTGGATCGGTGGCACGCATCCTCGGGCTGGACGAGGCGATCGACGAGTTGGTCGCCGACGGCGACGTGATCGCGCTCGAAGGCTTCACGCACCTCATCCCGGTCGCCGCCGGGCACGAGATCATCCGGCAGCGCAAGCGCGATCTGGTGCTGTGCCGGATGACGCCGGACATCGTCTACGACCAGCTCATCGGCGCCGGGTGCGCGCGCAAGCTGGTGTTCTCCTGGGGCGGCAACCCCGGAGTCGGCTCGCTGCACCGGTTCCGGGACGCGGTGCAGCACTCCTGGCCGGTGCCGCTGGAGATCGAGGAGCACAGCCACGCCGGCATGGCCAACCGCTACGCCGCGGGCGCCTCCGGGCTGCCGTTCGCGATCCTGCGCGGCTACACCGGCACCGACCTGCCCGCGCACACCGACTCCATCAAGACCGTGACCTGCCCGTTCACCGGGGAAGAACTGGCCGCCGTGCCCGCGCTGAACCCGGACGTCGGCATCGTGCACGCCCAGCAGGCCGACCGGCAGGGCAACGTGCAGCTGTGGGGCATCACCGGCGTGCAGAAGGAGACCGTGCTCGCCGCGAAGCGCTCCCTGGTGACCGTCGAGGAGGTCGTCGACGAGCTCACGCCGCGACCCGGCGCCGTGGTGCTGCCGAAGTGGGCCGTCACCGCCGTCGCGGAGGTCCCCGGCGGCGCCCACCCCTCCTACGCGCAGGGCTACTCGGAGCGGGACAACGACTACTACCGGCGCTGGGACGAGATCTCCCGCGACCGCGCCGAATTCGAGGCGTGGCTGGACCGCGAAGGCCTGGCCGAGAGGAGCGCGCGATGACCTTCACCGCCGACGAGATGATGAGCGTCGCCGCCGCGCGCTCGCTCACCGACGGTGCCGCCTGCTTCGTCGGCATCGGGCTGCCCAGCACCGCCGCGAACCTGGCCCGCCGCACGCACGCCCCCGACCTGGTGCTGATCTACGAATCGGGCACGCTCGGGGCGAAACCGGACCGGCTGCCGCTGTCCATCGGCGACGGGGTGCTCGCCGACACCGCGGATTCCGTGGTGAGCGTGCCGGAGATCTTCAACTACTGGCTGCAGCCGGGCCGCATCGACTTCGGGTTCCTCGGCGGCGCGCAGATCGACCGGTTCGGCAACATCAACTCCACCGTGATCGGCGACGACTACGCGAACCCGAAGGTGCGGTTGCCCGGCGCGGGAGGTGCCCCGGAGATCGCCGCCTCCTGCAAGGAGGTGCTGGTGGTGATGCGGCAGAGCACCCGCAGCTTCGTCGACTCCGTCGACTTCACCAGTTCCGTCGGCTACGGCCGCGGCGCGGGCGATCGGGAGCGGCTGGGGCTGCGCGGGCGCGGACCGGTGAAGGTGATCACCGACCTGGGGGTGCTCGAACCCGACCCGCAGACCTGCGAGCTCACCCTCACCCGGCTCAGCCCCGGCGTCTCCGTCGAACAGGTGCGGGCCGCCACCGGCTGGGACCTGCGGGTCGCCGACTCGCCCACCGTCCAGGAACCCCCGAGCGACACCGAACTGCGGGTGCTGCGGGAACTCAAGGCCACGATCGGAGCAGCAGCATGAGCAACGGAGCTCACATCCTCGACGCGGTGCGCACCCCCTTCGGCCGCTACGGCAAGGGCCTCGCCGAGGTGCGCCCGGACGACCTGGCCGCGCACGTGGTGCGCACCCTCGTGGACCGCTCCCCCGGCCTGGACCCGGCGCGGATCGAGGACGTCGCGTTCGGCGACGCCAACGGCGCGGGCGAGGACAACCGCAACGTCGCGCGGATGGCCGCCCTGCTCGCGGGACTGCCGACCGGCGTCGCGGGCGCCACCGTCAACCGGCTGTGCGGCTCCGGGCTGGAAGCCGCCATCGGAGCCAGCCGGGCCGTGGAGACCGGCGACCACGAACTCACCATCGCCGGCGGCGTCGAATCGATGAGCCGCGCGCCGTGGGTGCTGCAGAAGCCGGAAGCCGGTTTCCCGCGCGGGCACGAGACGCTGCACTCGACCACGCTCGGCTGGCGGATGACGAACCCGCTGATGCCGGAGCGCTGGACCATCGGGCTCGGTTCCTCCGCCGAACTGCTCGCCGACCGCTACGGCATCAGCCGCGAGGCCCAGGACGAGTTCGCGGTGCGCAGCCACCGCCGCGCCGCCACCGCATGGGAGGCCGGGGCGTTCGAGCGCGAAGTGGTCGCGGTGCCGGGCACCGAGCTGACCGCGGACGAGGGCGTGCGGGCGGACAGCTCGGTGGAGAAGCTGGCGAAGCTCAAGCCCGCGTTCCGCGAGGGCGGCACCGTCACCGCGGGCAACTCCTCCCCGCTCAACGACGGCGCCGCCGCGCTGCTCATCGGTTCCGAAGCGGTCGCCGCCGACCTGGGTGTCACCCCGTTGGCCCGGATCGCCGGGCGCGGCGTCGCCGGCGTCGACCCGGACGTGTTCGGCATCGGCCCGGTGGCGGCGGCGGAAACCGCGCTGCGCCGCGCGGGCATCGGCTGGGGCGACCTGACCGCGGTGGAGCTCAACGAGGCGTTCGCCGCGCAGTCGCTGGCCTGCCTCGCCGACTGGCCGGACCTGGACCCGGAGATCGTGAACGTGCAGGGCGGCGCCATCGCCCTCGGCCACCCGCTGGGCGCGTCGGGCGCGCGCATCCTGGGAACCCTGGCGCACCAGCTGCGCGCCGCGGGCGGCGGCTGGGGCCTGGCCGCGATCTGCATCGGGGTCGGGCAGGGCCTGGCCGTGGTCCTGCAGGCGTGAGGAGGAGCCGACGATGAGCATGCTGCTGCCGCACTACCGGCCCGACGACGCCTCGCACCCGCCGCTGGACAGCGCGGGCTACCGCTCCTCGGCGCTGCGCTACCCGAAGCAGCCGCTGCGGCTGCTGCCGCAGTACCTCACCGAGGTCACCGGGCCGCTGCTCGGCCACGACCGGGTCGGCGAGCACGACCACGACCTCACCGCCGGGCACGCGGGCGAACCGCTCGGCGAGCGGATCGTCGTCAGCGGCCGGGTCCTCGACTCCGGCGGGAAGCCGGTGCCGCACACGTTGCTGGAGCTGTGGCAGGCGAACTCGGCGGGCCGCTACCGGCACTCCGGGGACCGGCATCCGGCGCCGCTGGACCCGAACTTCACCGGCGTGGGGCGGGCGATGACGGACGCGGACGGGAACTACCGCTTCGTGACGATCAAGCCGGGCGCCTACCCGTGGCGCAACCACGACAACGCGTGGCGGCCCGCGCACCTGCACTTCTCGCTGTTCGGGCAGGCGTTCACCCAGCGGTTGATCACGCAGATGTACTTCCCGGGCGATCCGCTGTTCGGCCAGGACCCGATCTTCAACTCGGTGCGCGACCCGGCGGCGCGGGAACGCATGATCAGCCGGTTCGACCTGGCGAGCACCGTGCCGGAGTGGGCGCTGAGCTACAAGTTCGACATCGTGCTGCGCGGCGCGGACGCGACCCCGTTCGAGGACGACGAGGAGGACGACGACTGATGCCGGAGCAGGACGAGCTCACCACGCCGTCGCAGACCGTCGGCCCGTTCTACGCGCTGCCGGACGGGCTGCTGTGGCCGGACGGTCCCGACGTCGTCGCGGACGGCGCGCCGGGCGCGATCGTGCTGCGCGGAACGGTGTTCGACGGCGCGGGCGAGCCGGTGCCGGACGCGGTCCTCGAGATCTGGCAGGCCGACGAACGGGGCCGGTTCGCGCACCACGCCGACCCGCGCGGCGCTGCCGGTTCCTTCCAGGGCTTCGGGCGCTGCGGCACCGATCCGCAGGGCGGTTTCCGGTTCCGCACGGTCAAACCGGGCCCGCTGCCGACGCCCGACGGGCGCACCGAGGCGCCGCACCTGGACGTCACGGTGCTGGCGCGCGGCATGCTGCAGCGGCTGGTGACCCGGGTGTACTTCCCGGACGAGGCCGCCGCGAACGCCACCGACCCCGTTCTGTCCACTGTGGAAGAAGAGCGCCGGGGCACGCTGATCGCCACCGCCGAACCGGACGGGCTGCGCTTCGACGTCCGGCTCCAGGGCGACGGCGAGACCGTCTTCTTCGCGCTCTGAGGCCGCCGTGTTCACCCCCATGTTCAGCACCCCGGACGCGCAGCGGCGCACCGGCCCGGCCGCGTGGGCGCAGGCGATGCTCGACTTCGAGGCCGCCCTCGCCCGTGCGCAGGCCCGCGCCGGAGTGGTCCCGCCGGAGGCCGCCGACCTGATCGCGGCGCACTGCCGGGCCGAGGAGTTCGATCTGGACTCGATCGCGCGGCGCGCCGTCGGCTCGGCGACCCCGGTGATCGCGCTGGTCGCGGACCTGAGCGAGCTGGTGGACCCGTCGGCCCGGCCGCACGTGCACGTGGGCGCGACCAGCCAGGACGTGCTCGACACGGCCGCGATGCTGGTGGTCCGCCGCACCCTGCGCGGCGTGCTCGCCGACCTGCGCGGCGCCGCCGACCGGTGCGCCGAGCTGGCTCGGGAGCACCGCGGCACGCTCATGATCGGGCGTTCGCTGCTGCAGCAGGCGCTGCCGACGACGTTCGGCCGCCGCTGCGCGAGCTGGCTGACGGCGCTGGATGAGTCGACCGCCGCGCTGGAGCGGGTGGTCGACGAGCGGCTCGCGGTGCAGCTGGGCGGGCCCGCGGGCACGCTCGGCTCCCTCGGTGATCGCGGCACGGCCGTGCTCGGCCACCTCGCCGCCGAGCTGGGCCTGGCCGAACCGGTGCTGCCGTGGCACACCGACCGCACCCGCGTCGCCGAGCTCGCGGGCGCGCTGGGCGCGGTGGCGGGGGCGCTCGGCAAGATCGCGCTGGACGTGGAGCTGCACGCGCAGACCGAGGTCGGCGAACTCGCCGAGGGCAGCTCCGGCGGCTCGTCGGCGATGCCGCACAAGCAGAACCCGGCGGGCTCGGTGCTGATCACCGCTGCCGCGCACCGGGTCCCCGGCCTGGTGGCGACGCTGCTGGCCGCGATGCCGCAGCCGCACGAGCGCGCCGCCGGGACCTGGCAGGCCGAGTGGGAGCCGCTGACCGAACTGCTGCGCCTGGTCGCCGCGGCCGCCGCGGGCGCGGACCGGCTGCTGGCCGGGCTGCGGGTGCGCGCCGACCGGATGGCGGCGAACGTGGAGCTCACCGGCGGGCTGGTGCTGGCCGAGAGCGCGTCCGCCGCCCTGCGCGGCGCCCTGGGCGGCACCGAGGCGCGGCGGCTCGTCGCCGAACTGTGCGAGCAGGTCGCCGAACGCGGCGGCACGTTGCGGGCCGCGCTGCTCGCCGACGAGCGGGTGCGGGCGGTGCTGTCCGAGGCGGACGTCGTCGCGGCCACCGACCCCGCCGGGCGGCTCGGTTCGGCCGAGGCGTTCGTGGACCGCGCCCTGGCCCGGCACGACCTCGGAGGGAACCGATGATCCCGCACCACGACCTGACCGGACCGGACGACGCCGACGTGCTGGTGCTGTCCAATTCGCTGGGCACCGACCTGGGGCTGTGGAACGGGCAGGTGCCCGCGCTCGCCGAGCACTTCCGGGTGCTGCGCTACGACCAGCGCGGGCACGGCGGCACCGCCGCGCCACCCGGCCCGTACCGGCTGGGCGAGCTCGGCACCGACGTGCTGGAGCTGCTGGACCGGCTCGGCGTGGCTCGCGCGCACTTCGCGGGGGTGTCGCTGGGCGGCATGACCGGCATGTGGCTGGCGCAGCACGCGCCGGAGCGCATCGGGCGGCTCGCGCTGATCTGCACGTCCGCGGAGCTCACCCCGCGCCAGGCGTGGCGGGATCGGGCCGCGCAGGCCCGCCGGGACGGCACCACCTCGATGGTCGCGGGTTCGCTGGAGCGCTGGTTCACGCCCGCGTTCGCGGCCACCGACGCGGCGGTCCCGTTCGGCGCCGCGCTCAGCGCCTGCGACGACGAGGGCTATGCGAGCTGCGCCGAGGCCATCGCCGAGCTGGACCTCGTCGAGGGACTGCCCCGGATCACCGCGCCGACGCTGGTGCTCGCCGCGCGCGAGGACCCGGCCACTCCCCCGCCGCACGCCGAGCGCATCGCCGCCGCGGTGCCCGGCGCGCGCCTGGACGTGCTCGACGACGCCTCGCACCTGGCCGTCGCGGAACGGCCGGACGCGGTGAACGCCCTGCTGCTGGACCACTTCACGAGGAGCGCGCGATGACCGACGACCAGACCCGGCACGCCGAGGGCATGGCGGTGCGCCGCGAGGTGCTCGGCGACGCGCACGTGGACCGCGCCGTCGCCGCCACCACCGAGTTCACCGCCGGGTTCCAGGACTTCATCACCCGCTACGCGTGGGGCGAGCTGTGGACCGGCGACGGCGTGCCGCGCCCGACCCGCAGCTGCCTGACGCTCGCGATCCTCGCGGCGACCGGCTGCGAGGAGGAGTTCGCGATGCACGTGCGCGCCGCCCGCCGCAACGGCGTCGGCACCGAGGAGATCCGGGAGGTGCTGATGCACGTGGCGATCTACGCCGGGGTGCCGAAGGCGAACCGGGCCTTCGCCCTGGCCAGGGACGTGCTCGCCGCCGAGGACGGCTGACGGGTGCCGCGGTCGCCCCGGGCGTCGCATGTGGAACGGTAGGTGCGCGGGGCGACGGCCGTCCCGGGCGAGCGAGGAGAGCGATGGAACCGGCTTCGGAATCCGGCGGGTACGTGCAGTCGCTGGCGCGCGGCCTCGCGGTGATCCGCGCGTTCGACGAGACGCGGCCGGAGATGACGCTCAGCGACGTCGCGCGCGCGACCGACCTGTCCCGCGCCGCCGCCCGCCGGTTCCTGCACACCCTGGTGCAGCTGGGGTACGTGTGGACGGACGGCCGGCTGTTCGCGCTGACGCCGCGGGTGCTGGAGCTCGGCTTCGCCTACCTGTCCAGCGTGTCGCTGCCGGAGATCGCCCAGCCGCACCTGGAGCGCCTGGTGTCGCGGGTGCACGAGTCGGCGTCGGTGTCGGTGCTCGACGGCGACGACATCGTCTACATCGCGCGCGTGCCCACCAGCCGCATCATGACGGTGTCGATCAACATCGGCACCCGGTTCCCCGCCTACGCGACCTCGATGGGCCGAGTGCTGCTGGCGAACCTGCCCGCCGAGCGGCTGGACGACTTCCTCGCGCGGGTGCGGCTGGACCCGCTGGGCCCGCACACCGTCGGCAGCGCCGAGGAGCTGCGCGCCGAGCTGGCGCGGATCCGCGAGCAGGGCTGGGCGCTGGTGGACCAGGAGCTGGAGGCGGGGCTGCGGTCGATCGCCGCCCCGATCCGGGACCGCGCGGACCGGGTGGTGGCGGCGGCGAACATCTCCTCGCACGCCAGCCGGACCACGGCCGAGCAGGCGCGGGAGAACCTGCTGCCGACGCTGCTGGAGACGACCGGGGCGATCGGCGCGGACCTGCGCTCGGCGCCCGGTTCGGCCGCGACCGCGCGGTGAGCCGCTGAGGCTCGGTCCCCGAACGGACCTGCCCGGCACCCGTCCACCCGATATCGGTATCGTACCGGTATCGCCGGAACGCCGAGGAGGGACGAGACCGTGACCGACGCGCGACTCCCCCGCGCCACCACCGGCACCGAGCAGGGCTGCGACGCGATCGACACCGTCGAGTTCCAGACCGCGGTGCTGATGCGCAACCTGGAGATGCTGTGCCGCCGCGGCGAGCTGCACCAGGAGGTGGACCGCGCCGGGTACCTGCTGCTGCGCACCCTCATCGCGCGCGGGCCCTCCGACATCGGCGGACTCGCCGCCGCGCTCGGCCTGGACCCGTCCACGACCGGCAGGCAGGTGCTCGCCGCGGAACGCGCCGGGCACCTCACCCGCAGCCCCGACGGCGCCGACCGCCGCCGCAGCGTCCTGGCCATCACCGACTCCGGCGAGGCCGCGGTGCGCGCGGTGTGCGAACGCCGCCGCGAACGCACCGCGGCCCTGCTGTCCGGCTGGAGCGAGCAGGACCTGCGCCTGCTGTCCGAGATGGTCAGCCGCTACAACGACGCCATCGCCGCCGAATTCCTGGAAACCGACCCGCCCGGAGGGGCTTCGTGACCGCACCGCACGTCCCGCTCGACGTCCTCGACCTCGTCTCCGTCAGCGAGGGCTCCACCATCGCCGACGCGATCGCCTCGTCGATGGCCGCCGCCGAACTCGCCGACGAGCTCGGCTACCGCCGGGTCTGGTACGCCGAGCACCACAACACCCCGTACCTCGGCGCCACCGCGACCGCGCTGCTCATCGCACAGGCCGCCGACCGCACTGAGCGGATCCGCGTCGGCTCCGGCGGCATCATGCTGCCCAACCACGCGCCGCTGCAGGTGGCCGAATCGTTCGGCACCCTCGCCCAGCTGCACCCCGGGCGCATCGACCTCGGGCTGGGCCGGGCGCCCGGGACCGACCAGATCACCGCGCAGCTGCTGAGCCGGTCCGGAGCGGACGCGCAGAGCTTCGCCAACTCGATCTACGACCTCACCGGGTGGTTCGGCGATGAAGGCCGCGCGCACAGCGCACCGGTCACCGCGGGCCCGGCGACCGGGACGCACGTCCCGCTGTGGGTGTTGGGGTCGACGGTGAACGGGGCCTCCATCGCCGGGCAGCTGGGCCTGCCGTTCGCGGTGGCCTCGCACTTCGCGCCCGCCGACCTGGACGAGATCGTCGAGGTGTACCGCTCCGCGTTCTCCACCGAGGCACCGACCGCGCAGCTCACCGAGCCGCACCTGATGGTCGGCGTCAACGTCGTGGTCGCCCCCTCCGACGAGGAGGCGGCGCGGCTGTGGACAACGGTGCAGCGCATGTTCGTCAACGTCCGCAGCGGCAACCGGCGCGCCCTCGAAGCACCGGTCGACCCCGGCGCGGTGGACGAGCGGGAGCGGCACTTCGCCGACGCGATGCTCGGCATCAACGCCGTCGGCTCCCCGGAGACCGCGGTGCGCCGGCTGGAGGAACTGGTCGCCCGCACCGGCGCCGACGAGCTGATCACCGTCACCTACTGCCACGACCCCGCCGACCGCCTCCGCTCCCTGAAGCTCCTCGCCGACGCCTGGTTCTGAGGTCCGGTCAGTCCAGGGTGAGGACGTCGGCGAGGACCGTGCCGGGTTCGGGCAGGCGCGCCGGGGCGGGGCTGTCGTGGACGACGAGGAGGTCGCCGCCGGGCAGCACCGTGATGCCCTCGGCATGGTCGCGGCCGTCGCCGTGCGGCAGGTCGGCCACCCGGACCAGTTCGTCGCGGCGCACGACCTCCGGCAGGTCGGCGCGGGCGGCGCCGGGCCAGCGGTACAGCCGGACCGGGCCGGACAGCGCCATCGACGGGCCGGCGAGCACCAGCAGGTCGTCGCCGTGCGGGCACAGGTCGCGGACGCCGAGGCCGTCGAGGTCCAGGAAGTGCTTCGCGTAGCGCCGCGGCCCGTCGACCTTGCGCAGCACCAGCTCCCCGTCCTCCTCGCGCGGCGCGAGCCGCAGCACCACGGCCCAGCCGCGCAGCACCGGGCCGCGCAGACCCAGCAGCACCCGCTCGGCCCCCGCCTCGCCGTGCACCGCGATGCCTTCGACGTCGAACCCGTTGTCCTTGCCGGGAATCGGCAGGAACGGCGCCAGGTGCGGGTCGTCGGCCAGCAGTTCGCGCAGCCCCGGTTCGCCGAGCGCCGCGCTGCGCGCCCCGTCGCGGGTGCGGCGCACCGGGACGCCGTCGGCGAGCGCCACCCGCGCCAGCACCCGGCGGGCCGGTTCCGGCACCACGGTGGCGAGGCGCTTCGCGGCCTTCGCGTCCGAGTGGTGCGCCTTCGGCTTCTTGCGCTTGGCGCTGTGCGAACCGACGACCCACAGGTAGGGACCGCGGCGGGCCAGGCCCTCCACGTCGACCTCGTCGTCGGCGTCGCCGGGCAGGTCCAGCACCTCGGCGAGGTCGAACGAGACGTGCTCGGCGTACTCCGGGCGCCGCGCGCCGGTGCGGGTGAAGCGCTCCACCGTGGCGGTCTCGTCGCCGCCGACCCACAGGTGGTGGCCGTCGGTCCGGACCGCCGACAGGTTGACGTGCGTCTCCGCGCGCACCGCGTCGGAGTGGAAGCGCAGCGCGGCCGAACGAGTGGTGCCCATGCGCCTTTTCTACACGGGTGCCTCCTCGCTCGTTGTGCGTGGCAACGGGGGTGGCGGAACCTCAGCGGTTCCCACGCTGCGGGATCGATGTCCCGAGTGGCTCCGCCGCGAGGGAAATCGCCGTCCTCACGAGGGAACCGCTGAGAACCCGCGGGTGGTCCGGTTGCTCGGGTGGTCGCTGCTCATCGGCTTCGCCGCTGACGAGGAACGGACAAGACCCGCCGACGGGTTCGGGCGCTGAGGTTCCGCCACCCGAGCACGACGCAAACCGAGTTCAACGACAGGCGGTCACCCGACCGGTGCCGCGGATCGCCGGGGGAGCACGGAATCCGCGACTATCGCGCCGCGGTGGCGGATGACCGTGGCGGCCAGCTGCTGCGCGCGATGCGCGGCCGCGACCGGGTCGGCGCCGGTGAGCCGGGCCGCGAGGTAGCCGGCGTCGAACGCGTCCCCGGCGGCGGTGGAGTCCACGACGGACTCCACCGGCACCGGCGGCACCCGCACGCCGCGCTCCCCGTCGAAGACCACGCAGCCCGCCGCGCCGTCCTTCACCGCCACGTCCGCCACCCCGGCCGCCCGCAGCCGGTCCACTGTGGACTCCGCGGTGGGGTCGCCGAACAGCGCCTGCTCGTCGGAGAACGTGGGCAGCCCGACCGCCGTCAGCGACCAGAGCTCCCGCACCTGCTCGGCCGCCGCCGCGGCACCGCCCCACCCGGCCGGCCGGTAGTTGCTGTCGAAGGACACCCGTCCCCCGGCATCGCGGAACCGCCGCAGCGCCGCGCGCAGCCGCGCCCGCGCGGGCGGCGCGAGGATCTGCAGGCTGATCGCCGACAGGTGCACCAGGTCGTAGCCGTCGAAGTCCGGTTCCTCGGCCGCGAACAGGCCGCGCGCCGCGGACTGCGAGCGGTAGTAGGTGAACGACCGCTCGCCGAACTCGTCGGTGCGCACCAGGTACAGCCCCGGCTGCGCCCCGGCGACCCGGCCGATCCGGTCGGTGCCGACGCCCTCCGCCCGCATCGCCGCCAGGATCCGGTCGCTGTAGTGGTCGTCCCCCACCAGGGTCAGGTAGTCCACCTGCAGCTCCGCGGAGCCGGTGAGCCGGGACAGGTAGGTCGCGGTGTTGAACGTGTCCCCCGCGCACCCCAGCGACAGCA
The DNA here is from genome assembly GCF_040643635.1 of Saccharopolyspora sp. NPDC047091. Classification (NCBI taxonomy): domain Bacteria; kingdom Bacillati; phylum Actinomycetota; class Actinomycetes; order Pseudonocardiales; family Pseudonocardiaceae; genus Saccharopolyspora; species Saccharopolyspora sp. NPDC047091. The sequence continues at coordinate 45,979 of NZ_JBEYUS010000025.1, read as the reverse complement.
CGTCCGCTTCCCGGTGGGTCAGTTCGATCATGCATTCGCCGATGGCCAGTACCCGGATCACGCCCGGTCCTCCCCGTCTCGTCCCGCCCGGCGGCGCCGGGTGATCATCCGATTCCACCACGCTCACCAGTCGTGCATCGACCCGTCCCGCAACCGGTTCACCGGCAGGTACTTCGGCGAGTACGGATAGCGGGCCGCGGCCTCCTCGTCCAGCTCCACGCCGAGGCCGGGAGCGTCGCCCGGGTGCATGTAGCCGTCGCGGAACGAGTAGTTCACCTTGAACACCTCGCCCGCCGGGTCCAGATGCCCCATGTACTCCTGCACGCCGAAGTTCGGCACCGTCAGGTCCAGGTGCAGCGCCGCGGCGAACGACACCGGCGACAGGTCGCCCGCGCCGTGCGAACCGGTGCGCACCCCGTGCAGCGCGGCCAGGTCGAACACCTGCCGCAGGTGGGTGATCCCGCCGGTGTGCGACACCGAGGCGCGGATGTAGTCGATCAGCCGCTCGCTGATCAGGTGCTTGCAGTCCCAGATCGAGTTGAACACCTCGCCGACCGCGATCGGCGTGGTGGTGTGCTGCCGGATCGTGCGGAACGCCTCCTGGTCCTCGGCCGGGGTGGGGTCCTCGATCCAGAACATCCGGTACGGCTCCAGCGACTTGCCCAGCTGCGCGGCCTCCAGCGGCGACAGCCGGTGGTGCACGTCGTGCAGCAGGTGGAAGTCGTAGCCGAACCGCTCGCGCACGGCGCGCATCAGCTCCGGCGCGAACTCCAGGTACGCCGGGGTGTGCCACACGTTGTCCGAGGGCATCGCCGCATCGGCCGGTTCGTAGGTGGAACCGGTGCCCGGGTGGTGCAGCCCGTAGGTGCTCTCCAGACCGGGCACGGCCGCCTGCACCCGGATCGCCCGGTAGCCGCGCTCCCGGTAGGCGGCGACGTCGTCGAGCAGCTCCTCGACGCTCTGCCCGCTGGCGTGCCCGTAGATCAGCACGCCGTCGCGGGCGGCGCCGCCGAGCAACCGGTGCACCGGCAGCCCGGTCTCCTTGCCGAGCAGGTCCCACAGCGCGACGTCCACCGCGGCGATCGCGGTCATCGTCACCGGACCCCGCCGCCAGTAGGCACCGCGGTACAGGTACTGCCAGATGTCGTTGATGCGCCCCGAATCCCGGCCGATCAGCAGCGGGCACACGTGGTCGCGCAGGTAGGAGGCGACGGCGAGCTCGCGCCCGTTGAGCGTGGCGTCGCCGAGCCCGGTCAGCCCGTCCTCCGTGGTGATCTTCAGGGTGACGTAGTTGCGGCCGGGGCAGGTGACGACGACGTCGGCGGCGGTGATCTTCACGGGGTCTCCTCGGCGAGCACGGCGATCTTCAGATGATCGCGTTCGGTCAGTGCGGTGCGCAGCGCCCGATCGGCCTCAGCGAGCGGGAACCGGGCGGTGACCATCCGGTCCAGCTCCGCTCGTCCGGAGCGCAGCAGCGCCGCGGCGGTGGCGAACGCTCCCGGCCCGTAGCGGAAGCAGCCGCGCACGTCGATCTCCCAGCGCTGCGCCGCCGCCAGCAGGTCCGGAGCGGCGGGCCGGTTCGCGGGGATGCCGACCAGGGCGACGACCCCGCCGGGCACCAGCGCGTCCGGGCGGACCGCCTCCGGCGCCCCGGAGCACTCCAGCTGCTGGTCGAACGCCCCCGGCTCGGGGTCGGCGGTGGTGGTGTCCAGGACCTCGTCCGCCCCGGCCCCGGCGGCGAGATCGAGTCGCCGCCGGTCGACGTCGGTGAGCACGATCCGCGCGGCCCCGGCGGAGCGGGCCGCCGCGACCGCCAGCTGACCGATCGGCCCCGCCCCGGTCACCAGCACCGACGCCCCGCTGAGCACCCCGGCGCGGCGCACCGCCCAGCAGGCCACGGCGAGCGGTTCGACCAGCGCGGCCACCGCCGGATCCGTCTCGGCGGGCACCCGGTGCACCAGCTCAGCGTCCACCACAAGCGTGCCGCGGATCGTGCCGTGCACCGGCGGCGAACCGAAGCAGCGCCCCGCCGGGCACAGGTTGTACCGGCCCGCCGCGCAGGTCGGGCAGCGGCGGCACGGCCGCGCCGGTTCCACCGCGACGGCCGCGTCGAGCAGGCCCGGGTCGACCCCCTCGCCCAGCTCGACGACCACCCCGGACGCCTCGTGCCCGAGCACCGTGGGGGCGCGCAGCACGTTCGACCCGTTGCGGCCGTCGGCGTAGTAGTGCAGGTCGCTGCCGCACAACCCGGTGGCGCGCACCGCCACCCGCACCGCGCCGGGCCGCAGCGGCTCCGGCTCCACCTGTTCCACCCGCAGGTCCCGGGCGCCGTGCAGCACGGCCGCTCGTTCGCTCACCACTACCTCCACTTCGTCGGCGTACCAGGCGGTTCCCGCTGCGGCCTCAGCTCCGGGCCGGCAGCGGCCCCACCTCGCGGATCAACACCCCGTACGAGAACGCACCCACCAGCCCCAGCACCCCGGACAGCACCAGCGGCGCCACGAACGACCCGCCGGTCGCCCCCTGCAGCACACCGGTGACGATCGGGCCGACGAACCCGGCGATGTTCGCCGCGCAGTTCTGGATGCCCGCCAGCGACGACACCTGACCGGGCTGCGGCGCCATGTCCGCGGGCAACGAGGCCACCGACGCCGCGCTGAACGCCAGGCTCGCGTAGGAGATCGACAGCAGCACCAGCGCCGTCGCCGCGTTCGGCACCACCACCGCGAGCGCGATCACCGAGCTCAGCAGCATGCCCGGGATCAAGCAGGTCTTGCGGGCCCGGGTGAGGCTCCACCCCCGCCGCACCAGCGAATCCGACACCCAGCCGCCGAGCAGGCTGCCCCCGATCGCCACCACGCCGGGGATCGCCCCGACCGTGCCCAGCTCCAGCAGGTCGAAACCGCGCGCCTGCACCAGATAGCTCGGGAACCAGGTGATGAAGAAGAAGATGATGTAGTTCAGGCAGAAGAAGCCGAGCATCATCGCCCACACCGCGCGGTACCGGAACAGGTCCCGCCAGCGCACCTTCGCCGCTTCGTCCGAAGTGGACTCCTCGCGCGCCCCGCCTGCCCGGATGTAGGCGAGTTCCTCGTCCGTCACCCGCGGGTGGTCCTCCGGCTCGTGGTAGGCCAGCCACCACCAGCCCGCCCACAGCAGGGCGAGCACGCCGACCACGATGAACGCGGCCCGCCAGCCCTCCCACGCGATGATCGCGGTCACCACCGGCAGCGCCACCGCGGTACCCGCCCGCGCGCCGTTGTCCCAGATGCTGTTGGCCAGCGCGCGCTCCCGGCGCGGGAACCAGCGGGACACCACCTTCGCCGAACCCGGATACCCGGTGGACTCGCCGATGCCCAGCAGGAACCGGAACACCAGCAGCGACACCAGACCGGCGACCAGACCGGTCAGCATCGTCGCCACGCCCCACACCACGGCGCCGAGCGCGAACGCGCGCTTCGCCCCGATGCGGTCGATGAGCGCCCCCGCGGGCAGCTGGAATCCCGCGTACGCCAGGAAGAACGTGCCGAGGATCAGGCCCTGCACTCCCGGGTCGAACCCCAGGTCGTGGTTCATCGACGGCAGCGCGACGCTCAGCGCGGAGCGGTCCACGTAGTTCACCGAGAGGCCGACGAAGCACAGCAGCGCCATGCCCCACCGCAGGTTGTTCGCGCGGCCGCGGGGACGGGTCGCCCCGGCCGCGACCTCGGTTCGCCCGGTCATCGCTCCTCCTCGAGCCGCCCGGCCTCCACGTCGACGCTGTATCGTTCCGTTCCGCGGAATACCGTTCTGCTGATGCGAACGGTAGCGTAAGCGGGAGATCACCGGAAAATCAACGGCCGAGGAAGCGGTGCAGCCCCCATGAGCGCCACCGAAGGCAGCGCGTTGCGCACGCTGCGCGTACTCGAAGCAGTGGCCCGCACCGGCGGCCCGCACCGGCTCGGCGAGATCGCGAGCAGCACCGGGCTCGCCAAGCCCAGCGCGCACCGCATCCTCAGCGGCCTCAGCGGCGCCGGATACGTGATCAGCGACGGCGACGGCGCCTACGGGCTCGGCCCGCGGACCTACGCGCTGTCCGCCACCATCGCCTCCGCTGAGGACACCGGCGGCGACACCGTGCTGCGCCGGTTCCAGTCCGAGGTCGAGCAGACCGTGCACGTGGCGCTGCACAGCGGCGATCACGCGATCTACGTGCGCAAGGTGGACAGCGACGGGCCCTACCGGATGGCCTCCCGGATCGGCGGCGTGCTGCCGCTGCACTGCACCGCGATCGGCAAGGCGATCCTCGCGCACCTGCCCTCGGACGAGCGGGCGCCGCTGCTGCGCGACCTACCGGCCCGCACCGAGCGCACCACCACCGACCCCGACGTGCTGGAACGGGAACTGGCCCGGGTGCGGGCGGACGGCTGCGCGCTCGACGACGAGGAGAACGAACCGACGATCCGCTGCCTCGCCGCGCCGCTGCTGGACGGCGCGGGTCGGCCCATCGGCGGCGTGAGCATCTCGACGATCACCTTCCAGACGCCGAAGGACGCGCTGCTGGCGCACTCGGCCCGGTTGACCGAGACGGCCGCGCTGCTCGCCCCGCTCTACACCTGAAGCCCGCCGGGCATCCCGCGTCCGCGCGCCTTTCCCCCGGATGATGGGAAAAACCGGTCATCGCGGGCACGCACACCGCCACCGAATCGCAACCACCGGGCAACCGGATCGGAGTACGCTCGGTCACCACACCGGCGACGACGGTGACCCTCGGCCGTGCGGAAGGGGCGCACCACACCCCGGTTCCCGAATCCGATGATCCCTCGATCCGGTGAGTCCGGGAACCGCGTCGGCCGGGCCGGAGTCGGAACCGGTTGCCGTCAGGAGTCGGCGAAGGGAGTCACTGCAGTGGACCAAGTCCGCGCCCGGTTGCGCGGCGGGCCCGAGGACGGCCGCGAGGTCAGCGTCCCCGCCGATCCCACCGGCCATCCCGTTCCGCGCATCACCGTGCCCGTCCGCTTGCCGGAGCAGCGCCGCTGCGCGACCCCGCCGCCGCTGCTGGTCTACGAGCGGTCCGGGTCGAAGCACACCGGCACCTGGGACTTCGACTACGTCGGTGCCGAGTCCCAGACCTGAGCCGACGTGCTCACCGGCCGGCCACCCCGCGCCACATTGGGTGCAGCAGCGGGCCACCGGGCAGCTCGATCGGGTCGCCCAGATCGGCGAAGCCCAGCCGCTGGTACAGCGCACGGCTGGCGGTGCTGCTCGCCTCCAGGTAGGTCGGCAGCCCGGCCCGGTCGCACTCGCGCAGGCTCGCGGCCAACGCCGCCGTGCCCTTCCCGGCGCGCTGCCGGTGCGGTGGCACGCCGATCAGCGCCAGGTACCAGTGCTCGACCCGCGGGTGCCGCTGCTCGGTGAGCTCGTCGAAGGTGGCGAACCGGTCGGCGAACGGCCCGACCAGGTCGGCGAGCCGCCGCTCCCCCTCGGCGTCCAGCGTCCGGGGGGCTTCCCGCCCGTCGCCGCGGAACCACACCTGCACCGCCGAGCCGGTGGTGACCACGGCGCCGGTGCGTTCGGCGTGCGCCACGGTCAGCTCGAACCAGGCCTCGTACAGCGGTTTTCGCAGCGCGGGGTCCGGCACCAGCCAGCAGGACACCGCGTCGTGGACGAACGCGCTGACCAGCGTCCGGACGGGCAGGTCGACATCAGTTCGCATCGTGGAGCTCCTCGCTCGGCCGACCGGGGTCGGCTCGGTCGATCAGGGCGGATCGCGCTCCCATGCCGATCCGGGCGTAGGCGTCGGGGCGGCGCAGGCGCAGCACCACGCCCCAGCAGAGCCCGGCGAGCGCGACCACCAGGTAGGCGCCGGGCAACGCCCACGCCGCCGCCGATCCCGGTGGTAGTCCCAGCACGGTCCCGAACGACCGCAGCGTCAGCACCAGGATTCCGCTGAGCACCACCGCCGCGGCACCCGGCGCCCACAGCGTCCGCCACCGCCCGCACCCGTGCCCCGGCGTCCGCAGGAAGTAGCCGACGACGGCGAACGAGGTCGCGGTGACCAGGCACAGCACTCCGAGCGCCCCGCCGGAGGCTCCCCAGAAGAACAGGTGGACGATCGGGTCCCAGCCGGTCATCGCGAACACCGCGATCACCAGCGCCGTCACCGCGCTCTGCGTCACCGACCCCGCGGTGGGCGCCGAGGTGCGCGGGCTGGTGACGCCCAACGCGCGCGGTCCGATGCCCTCGCGGCCGAGCGCGAACAGGTAGCGGGCGCACACGTGGTGGAACGAGAGCATGCCCGCGAACAGGCTCGTCACGTACAGCGCGGAGCCGAGCGTGACCAGCGCGGCGGGCAGCCGTTCCGCGGCGAGCACGAACATCAGCTCGGTGGAGTGCTCCTCGGCGGCGGCCACGATCCGGTCCGGGCCGGTCGCCACGGTCAACGCCCAGGTGGACAGCCCGTAGATCCCCCCGATCAACGCCAGCGACAGGTAGGTGGCGCGCCCGACGGTGCGCGGATCGCGGGCCTCCTCGGCGAGCACGGTGGAGTTCTCGAACCCGATGAACCCGGTGAACGCGATCACCAGGATCACCCCGGACGCCGCGGTGCCGAGCTGCAGCGGGTTCAAGGTGGTCAGCGTGACCCCCGGTTCGGCGGGATCGGTCACGAACGCCAGGTCGTAGAACAGGATCATCGCGATCTCGGCGAGCAGCAGCACGCCCAGCACGCGCCCGTTGACGTCGATGCGCAGCACGCCCAGCACCGCGACGAGCGCGGTGCCCACCCCGGAGAAGACCCACCACGGCACCGCGGGGCCACCTGCCTGGTGCAGCAGGTCCGCCGCGCCGACGCCGCAGCCGCCGACCAGGCTGACCTGCACCATCACGTAGGCGAGCACGGCGACCCCGCCCGCGGCGGTGCCGGTGACCCGGCCGAGGCCCTTCGCGATGTAGGCGTAGAACGCTCCCGCGTTCTCCACGTGCCGGGACATCGCCACGTAGCCGACGGCGAACAGGCCGAGGACGACCGCGACCGCCAGGTAGCCGACGGGGATGCCGTTCACGCCCGAGACGGCGAACCCGCTCACCGCTCCCCCGCCGACGACGGTCTCCGGGGCCGCCGCGGCGACGGTGAAGAAGATGATCGACCACATGCCGAGCCGGGAGGCGGCGAGCGAGTTCGCGACCGGGCCCGGCCGGGGGGACTGCTCCGCCGATCTGGGCAGGGTGGACGGTGGCACGATCGGTTCTCCTCGCTGTTCGGGGCTGGTCGGGCCTGGTCGGGTACGGCTCGGGACTGGTCGGGTACGGCTCGGAGGTGCGCGGGGTTCCGCGCGGTCCGGTGTCGGGATCGGGTGCGAGTCGCCATCGGCGGCACGCTCTCCGCACCGTGCGGCGGCGCCGGGGAAGCCGCCGGGTCGGCCGCCCGTGCGTGGGTGCGACCGGGAGCGGCCGCCCGGGTCATCTCCGTGGCGTCATGGCCCACTGCTCGCGGGCGGCGGTGACCTCCGCGACGACGGTGCGCAAGCTCGCCGGCAGCCGGGGCAGCCAGCTCTCGGCGCGCTGCTCCGCCTGCCGCTGCACCTGGCGGGACAGGCCGAGCCGACCGGCGATGCCGGTACCGGTGACCAGCAACGCCAGCGCCACCTCGGCCTGGGCGTCCGGAACGGTGATCATCCCGGATCGGATCGCGGCCGATTCGTCGTGCGTGAAGGTGTCCACGACGCCCTCCACCGGGGTGCGCTGGTCCAGCCGGACCGGGCGCCAGGCGACCGCGGGCCCGGTGCGCCACCCGCCCGCGACGGGCACCTCCCGGACCACGTCGATGATGGTGAGGCGGGCGCGGACCTTCTCCGCCGCGGTGCCCGACAGGTACTGGATCCAGGTGCGCACCGAGTGCTGCGGTTCGGACCGGATCTCGCGCAGCACCGACCAGGACAGGAAGTCCGGCGGCATGCCCTTGCCCGCGGGGCGCACGGTGGGCAGCACGCCGATCTCGTCCTCCAGCAGCAGTTCGGCGAGCAGGCCGCCCGCGCAGCCGAGCGCGACCAGCTTGGGGTCCACCCGCGCGGCGAGCCGGTCCGAGCCGGTGTGCGCGACCAGGAAGTAGCGGTCCGCCAGCCGCAGCGGGATCCGCCCGGTGCGGGTGGCCCGTTCCCGGGACGCCCGCTCCGCGCGCGGGTCGGGTGCCCCCGCGTCCGGGACTCCTTCGTCCGGCGGGTCCGGTGACGTGGTCAGGACGGCTCGGGACAACCGGCGCGTCCGGCGCCCGTTCACCGCACCCTCGTGGATCGACATGAACACCCCAGTGACTCGGTTTCCCCCGGGAAACGCCCTCGCGACGATGACTCCGTAGCGTTTCCAGCCCGGGACACAGCGTAATCGTTCCCGGTCCAGGCCAAGATCCTCCAGAAGCGCGATGTTCACTGTGATCAAGCCGACGCCACTTCGCTCGTTCGAGTGGTCATCGGCGATCGGGCGTCGGAAACCCCTTGACGTGGAACGACTTCCCCTTCGACAGCGAGGCGCTCGCGGCACGAGGGCGGGGCGCGCCGGAACACCCGGCCGCGCCCCGGCGTTTGACTTCGAGTTAACGCGAACTAGCACGATCGGCACCGACCCACCACGAGCAGTGCCGCGCCCGGCCCGACCCGCGGTCCCGTCCCAGGACGGCGCCCGCACCGGCCGCGCACCGCACCGGCCCGCGACCGACCCGAACCGGCCGCGGAGCCGCCACACCGAGAGGAACCACCACATGACCAGCTGGGAGACGATGCGCTCCTTCGCCAGCGACGACTCGGTGACCAGGCAGCGCCTGGCACCCGGGCTCGCCCGGCGGATCGCGCGCTACGCCCGGCCGTACCTGCGCGACATCGTCCCGTTCCTGGTGCTGGTCGCCGTGGCGGCGGTGCTCGGCGTGGTGACCCCGCTGCTGTTCAAGGCGATCATCGATCACGGCATCCTGCCGCGGAACCCGGGCGTGGTGCTGTGGCTGGCGCTGGCCGTCGCCCTGGTCGCGGTGCTGGAGGCCGGGATGTCGCTGCTGCAGCGCTGGTACTCCGCGCGGCTCGGCGAAGGCCTGATCTACGACCTGCGCTCCGAGGTGTTCGACCACGTGCAGCGGATGCCGGTCGCGTTCTTCGTGCGGGCGCAGACCGGATCCCTGGTCAGCAGGCTCAACACCGACGTGATCGGCGCCCAGCGCGCCCTGACCAGCACGCTGTCCTCGGTGGTGTCGAACGTGCTGAGCCTGGTGCTGGTGCTGGCGACGATGTTCACGCTGTCCTGGCAGATCACCCTGATCGCACTGGTCCTGCTGCCGCTGTTCCTGCTGCCGGTGCGCTGGGTGGGCCGCCGGTTGCAGCGGATCACCCGCGAGCAGATGAAGACCGACGCGGAGCTGAGCTCGCTGATGACGGAGCGGTTCGGCGTCGGCGGCGCGATGCTGGCGAAGCTCTACGGGCGCGCCGACGAGGAGGCCGGCATGTTCTCCTCGCGGGCCGCGCGGGTCCGCGACCTGGGCGTGGTCTCCGCGATGTACAGCCGGGTGTTCTTCGTGGCGCTGACCCTGCTGGCCTCGCTGGCCACCGCCGTCGTCTACGGCCTCGGCGGCGGGCTGGTGATCTCCGGGGCGTTCGAGCTGGGCACGCTGGTGGCGCTGGCGACCTTGCTGAGCAGGCTCTACGGCCCGCTCACCGCACTGTCGAACGTGCACGTGGACGTGATGACGGCGCTGGTCAGCTTCGACCGGGTCTTCGAGGTGCTGGACCTGCGGCCGATGGTCGAGGACAAGCCGGACGCGGTGGTGCTCGACGCCCGCGCCGAACCGGCCGCCGTCGAGTTCGACCGGGTGTCGTTCCGGTACCCGGCCTCCGCGGACGTGTCGCTGGCCTCGCTGGAATCGGTCGCCCGCCCGGAGAGCGCTCCGGCGCACGAGGTGCTGCACGACATCAGCTTCCGGGCCGAGCCGGGCCAGACCGTCGCGCTGGTGGGACATTCCGGCGCGGGGAAGACGACGATCACGCACCTCGCGGGCCGGCTCTACGACGTGGACGCCGGCAGCGTCCGGGTCGCCGGGCACGACGTGCGGGACGTGACGCTGCGCTCGCTGTACTCGACGGTCGGCGTGGTCACCCAGGACCCGCACCTGTTCCACGACTCGATCCGGGCGAACCTGGCCTACGCCCGACCGGGGGCGTCCGACGCCGAACTGCTGGCGGCGTTGCGCACCGCGCAGCTGCAGGAGCTGGTCGACGACCTGCCGGACGGGCTGGACACGGTGGTCGGCGACCGCGGCTACCGGCTCTCCGGTGGGGAGAAGCAGCGCCTGGCGATCGCGCGGCTGCTGCTGAAGGCACCGCCGGTGGTGGTGCTGGACGAGGCCACCGCGCACCTGGACTCCGAGTCGGAGGCGGCGGTGCAGCAGGCGCTGTCCACCGCGCTGGCGGGCCGCACCGCGCTGGTGATCGCGCACCGGCTGTCCACGATCCGCGAGGCGGACCGGATCCTGGTGATCTCCGGTGGCCGCATCGCCGAACAGGGCACCCACGCCGATCTGCTCGCCCGCGACGGCCTCTACGCCGAGCTCCACCGCACCCAGTTCGCCGGTTCCGCGGAGGCCGTCTCAGCCACCTGATCCACCCCGGTGGGCGGACCGCCGCATCCAGCGGCCCGCCCACCGCGACCAGCGCGACCAGCGCGCCTCCCCGACCGATTCCAGCTCGACCCGCGACCGGTACCGACCCCTCAGCACCTTCGAGGCCCGCCCCGACCCAGGCAACGGCCACCACGTTCCACGACAGGCAGGTGACGCGAACGAACACCACCGATCGGTGACCGGTGGTCCGCCGAGCCGAACCACCGGCCACCCACCGTTGATCTTGCCCAGCGGCGGTTGCGGTTTCTTCTCTCAGCGGCGAAGCCGATGACCTGACGACCACGCACGCCACCGCCCCCGTTAGCAGCAGGAGCGGCGACGACCAGCAGTCAGTCGGTGAGCGGGCGGGTGCCCTTGCGGCCGTCCGGGTCGATGCGGCGGAGCATCGCTCCGCAGATCTCCCCCATCTCCTGGAGCTGCGGGCCGGTGAGCGCGTCGAGCACCAGGTCGCGGACCCGTTCGACGTGGCCGGGCGCGGCGTCGACGACCTTGCGGTAGCCGGCGTCGGTGAGTTCGGCGAGATTGCTGCGGCCATCGCAACTCGAGCGGGCGCGGCGCACCCACCCGTTCTTCTCCAGCCTGGCCACCACGTGCGAGACGCGGGACGGCGAGGCGCTGGCGCGGGCGGCGAGGTCGCTCATCCGCAGCGACCGGTCGGGGCGTTCGGACAGCATCGCCATCACCCAGTAGCCGAAGTGCGTGACGCCGGAGTCGCGCTGCAGCTGGGAGTCGAGCGCGGGCGGCAGCAGGGTCATGAGCATCGCGAGCTGACGCCATGCCTTCTGCTCTTCGTCGGTCAACCAGCGCGGCTCGTCCACCGGACCAGTCTAACCAGACCGGTTGAGTCGACCAGCGGCTTTGCCTATCCTAATATTTGAAGCTTCAAGAAAAGGAGGCGGCGATGGCCGCAGCGCACCCCGGGCCGATGCCTGCCCTCTACCTCAGCCACGGCGCACCGCCACTGGTCGACGACGACCTGTGGACCGGCCAGCTCGCCGCGTGGAGCGCCGACCTGCCGCGGCCGCGCGCGATCCTGGTGATCTCCGCGCACTGGGAGGCGGCACCGCTGATGCTCGGTGCCACCGACACCGGGGTGCCGCTGACCTACGACTTCACCGGGTTCGCCGAGCGCTACTACCGCACGGAATACCGCAGCCCGGGAGCCCCGGAGCTCGCCGCCCAGGTCGCCGCGTTGATGCCCGATACCGAACCCGTTGCGCACTTGCCGGAACGCGGGCTCGACCACGGGGCGTACGTCCCGTTGACGGTGATGTACCCGGACGCCGACATCCCGGTGCTGCAGATGTCGCTGCCCACCTTGGACCCGGACCGCCTGCTCCAGGTCGGGCGCAGGTTGCAGCCGCTGCGCGACGAAGGCGTGCTGATCATCGGTTCCGGGTTCACCACGCACGGGCTGCCGTTCCTCACCGATCCGAGCCCGCGCGCCGCCGCACCGTCCTGGTCGCAGGAGTTCGACCTGTGGGCCGGGGAGGCGCTGGCCCGCGGCGCCGTGGACGAGCTGGCCGCGTACGCCGACCGGGCGCCCGGGATGCCCTACGCGCATCCGACGGCGGAGCACTTCGCGCCGCTGTTCGTCACCCTCGGCGCGGCCACCGATCCGGCGGCCCCGCCGGAGCAGCTCATCGACGGCTACTGGATGGGCCTGGCCAAACGCTCGTTCCAAGCGGCCTGACCGTCCGCGGCGGAGGTCGGTCCGGTCCGCGCGGCGAACGCACCTGCCGCCCTCGCCGCCGAGATCCGCGCATCCCGCGGACCAGTACCGGCGCACCGAGGAACGAGCCCGCCGAGCGCCTCGGCACGACCTCAGCGCGCGTTGATGATCCGTTCCACCGGGATGCCGCAGCGTTCCGCGCGGGCGCAGCCGTGGATCTGCCAGTCGAGCTGCCCCGGGGCGTGCGCGTCGGAGTCGATCGCGAACGAGCAGCCCAGCTCGGCGGCCTGCCCGAGCAGCTCCAGCGGCGGGTCCAGCCGCTCGGGCCGCGAGTTGATCTCGACGGCGACGCCGTGGTCGCGGCAGGCGCGGAACACCTCGGCGGGGTCGAACTCGGACGGCGGCCGCTTCGAGCGCAACCGGCCGGTGCAGTGCCCCAGCACGTCGACCTGCGGGTTCGCCACCGCCGCGCACAACCGGCGGGTCATCTCGCGGCGCGGCATCCGCAGCTTGGAGTGCACGCTCGCCACCACCACGTCCAGTTCGGCGAGCAGCCCGGGGTCCTGATCCAGGCCACCGTCGTCGAGGATGTCGACCTCGATGCCGGGACGGATGCGGAACGGGGCGAGTTCGGCGTTCAGCTCGGCCACCAGCTCCAGCTGGGCGCGCAGCCGCTCGGAGCCCAGCCCGCGCGCCACGGTCAGCCGCGGCGAGTGGTCGGTGAGCGCGATCCACTCGTGACCGAGGTCCCGCGCGGTGCGGGCCATCTCGGCGACGGGACTGCCGCCGTCGGACCAGTCGGAGTGGGTGTGGCAGTCACCGCGCAGTCGGGCCCGCAGCTCGCGGCCCTCCTCCGGTTCGGGCGCGGCGGCGCGCAGCCGCTCCAGGTAGTCCGGGGTGCGGCCGCGCACCGCCTGCTCGATGACGCCCGCGGTGGTGCGGCCGATGCCGGGCAGTTCGGTCAACCGGCCGTCGGCGGCGCGGCGTTCGAGGTCGTCGTGCTCGGCGACGACGTCGGCGGCGCGGCGGAACGCGCGCACCCGGAACGCGGGTTCGTCCGCGCGTTCCAGCAGGAACGCGATCTCCCGCAGCGCGGTACCGGGGTCCATCCCCCGTTGGTAGCCGGTCCTCGCCGCGGGCGCACTGCGGAGGGAGGATGCGCACGGGTCAGGACGGGAACGGGAGGCACGGTGGACGCGCGGCAGCTGGAGTACTTCGTCACGATCGTCGACGAGGGCGGGTTCCACCGGGCCGCGGAGCGCCTGCACGTCGCGCAGCCCTCGCTGTCGCAGGCGGTGCGGACGCTGGAGCGGGACGTGGGCGTGGCGCTGTTCCACCGCCTGGGCAGGCGGGCGGTGCTCACCGAGGCGGGCCGCGCGATGCTCGAACCGGCCCGCCAAGTGCTGCGCGACCTGGACACGACTCGGGCGAGCGTCGAATCGGTGCAGGGCCTGCGTTCCGGGCGGGTGCAGCTGGCGGTGCTGCCGTCGCAGTCGGTGCAGCCGCTGACCGCGATGATCGGCCGCTTCCACGCGGAGTGCCCGGACGTGCTGGTGTCGGTGCAGCCCGCGTTCACCCCGTCGGACGCCGCCGACCTGGTGCGCGGTGGCCGCAGCGAGCTGGGGCTGATCGGGGCGGCGGAGGACTTCGCGCTGCCGGGACTGCGCTCCCGCCTGGTGGAGCGGCAGCGGTTCGTGGTGGTCACCGCACCCGGCGGGCCGTGGGAGGCGGATCGCGCGGTGCTGCGCCGCGCGGACCTGGCGGGGCAACGGGTGATCACCTCGCCGGAGGGGAACCGGATGCGGCACGTGGTGGACGAGATCATCGCGCAGGGCGTGGACCTGCGGATCGTGGTCGAGACCGCGCACCGGGAGGCGATCCTGCCGCTGGTGCTGGCCGGGACGGGCATCGCCGTGCTCACCGCGGGGTGGGCGGAGTTCGCGCGGGCGGCGGGCGCCCGCGTCCTGGACCTGGAGCCGGCGGCGGAGCTGCGGATCTCGTTGATCCACCGCCCGGCACCGCTCACTCCGGCCGCGCAGCGCTTCCTGGACCTGGCGCTGGCGAGGGAGGAGCTCGCGCGGGCTAGGGAGGAACCGGCGCTAGGGCGAGAGGAACTGGGGAGATAGGCATCGCCTATCTAGCGGATGCGCAGCCGGTCTTGGACGCCGCCGCCCGAGCCGCGTTGGATGGCGGCATGTCCAGCTACGAGATCGCGGTCCTGCCCGGTGACGGCATCGGGACCGAGGTGATGCCGGAGGCGCTGCGGGTGCTCGACGCGGTGCGCGGCGAGTACGGCATCGATTTCCACTACCGCCACTTCGACTGGAGCTGCGAGACCTACCGGGAGACGGGCCGGATGATGCCTGCGGACGGCCTCGACCGGTTGCGCGACCACGATTCGATCCTGCTCGGCGCCGTCGGCTATCCGGGCGTGCCGGACCACGTGTCGCTGTGGGGCCTGCTGCTGCCGATCCGCCGCGAGTTCGACCAGTACGTGAACCTGCGCCCGGTGCGGCTGCTGCCGGGGGTGACGCCGCCGGTGCGGGACAAGGCGCCGGGCGACATCGATTTCTGGGTGGTGCGGGAGAACACCGAGGGCGAGTACTCGCGGCTCGGCGGCCGCCAGGGCGAGGGCACGCCGACCGAGATGGTGCTGCAGACGGCGGTGTTCACCCGGCACGGCACCGATCGCATCCTGCGCTACGCCTTCGAGTTCGCCGAGCGCATCGGAAAACCGCACGTGACGTCGGGGACGAAGTCGAACGGGATCTACCACTCGATGCCGTACTGGGACGAGCGGTTCCAGGCGATCGCGGCGGAGTACCCGCAGGTAGCGGTGGACCAGGACCACATCGACATCCTGTGCGCCCGCTTCGTGATGTCGCCGGAGCGGTTCGACGTGGTGGTGGCGAGCAACCTGTTCGGCGACATCCTGTCCGATCTGGGGCCAGGCGTGACGGGCACGATCGGGGTGGCGCCGTCGGGCAACATCAATCCGGAGCGGCGGTTCCCGTCGACGTTCGAGCCGGTGCACGGTTCGGCGCCGGACATCGCGGGGCGCGGGGTGGCGAATCCGATCGGGCAGGTCTGGTCGGCGGCGATGATGCTGGACCACCTCGGCGAGCAGGAGGCGGCCGCGGACGTGGTGCGGGCGATCGAGTCGGTGCTGGCGGCGGGTGTCGTGCGCACCCCGGATCTGGGCGGGTCGGCGAGCACCGCGGAGCTCGGGAAGGCGATCGCCGCGGAGATCGGCGCGGCGTGACCGCGGCGGGCCGCGCACCCGCGAGGTGCGCGGCTCAGCCGGAGAAGTGGTGCTGGAGCCAGCCGGTGAGTTCCGCGCGCGCCGCGGCGAGCCGCTCCGGGGCGGGTGCGCCGGGACCGTTGGCGATGAGTGCGACGTGCACCGCGCCCGGTTCGTCGGGGGCGGACAGCAGCAGCCGGGAGTCCGCGGTGCGGCCGATGGCGTCGGCGTCGAGGTCGGAGAGCACGGTGGTGGTGCGCTCGCCGAAGGTCGCGGGCAGGTGCAGCTCGGTCGGCGCGGTCCCCGGCCCGTCCCGCCACACGAGCGCGCCGAACTGCCCGTCGCCGACGACCTCGCGCAGTGCGGGCAGTTCGGCGGGGATCCGGTTCCAGGTGAGGGTGGTGTCGCCGTCGCGGGAGCGGTCCTCGTAGCTGAACGCGAGCGTGCTGCCGTCCACCGCCCGCGGGTACAGCCGGTCCAGCACCCGGGGGTCGGCGCGCAGCCCGAGGGTGCCGGTGTCGTCGCGGTGCACGACGGAGAAGTCCTCGCCGTTCCACCCGTCGGCGGCGGTCTGCACCTTCTCCGGGTTCCCGTTCATCTCCTCGTGGTGCCTGCCGTGGTAGACGTCCCACTGCCACTGGGTTCCGGAGAGCACCGGTCCGGATTCGGCGGGCCGCTGCCACCAGTCGGCGCCGGGCAGCCGGGAGTCCATGCCCTGGTACAGTCCTTTGAGGACGGTCGGGAACCTGTCGGCGGTGCCGCCACCGAGCGGGTGCCCGAATTCGGAGACGAACCCGGTGGTGCCGAGGTCGGCGGCGCGGTCCCGGATCTCGGCGAAGTCCGCGGAGTTCTCCCCGTCACGTGCCTTCCCGTACAGCCCGGATTGGGCGAGTGCGTGGTAGAAGTGCGCGTTGAACACGTACCGGGTGCCGAGCGCGTCGAGCTCGGTGAACCCGCCCGGCTCCCGCACGAACGGCACGTTGTTGTTCCAGAACAGGGTGGGTTCGACGTAGGCCGGTTTGTCCTGCCAGCCGGCGCGGTCCATGACGGCGCGGAACTCCTGGAAGAACGGCCACAGCAGGTCGCGTTCCCACTCGGCGGCGTCCTGGCCGTCGTCGAGCTCCCCGGCGTGCGGTTCGTTCATCGGGTCGAAACCGAGGACGCGCTGGAACTGGGCCGGGGTGAGGTGGGTGGCCAGGTGGCGCAGCGTGCTCTCGGCCTGGGCGAGGAACGCCTGCCGCACGCCGACCGGGCCCGCTCCGGTGGGGATGCGGCGGTCGTGCCAGAAGTCGGCCTTGGCCTGCTTCACCGCCTCGTTGTTCATCATGTTCTGCCCCCAGTGGACGCAGATCCCGCAGCTCTCCGGCGGGTAGTCGCCGCCGTCGACGACCCAGTCCGGTGCGCCGTCGCCGGTGTACCAGCTGTCGGGGCGGAACAGGTGCCGGGAGTAGAGGTCCTGGTGGTAGTCGGGCAGCACCCAGAACCCGGCGTCGGCGAACGCGGCGATCTGCTCGGTGACCTGGCGCAGGTAGTCCTGGTCGATGCGGTCCGGTGCGGGCTGCACCCGTTCCCAGGACAGCAGGAAGCGGACGGCGTTGGCGCCGGTGCTCTCGCGCAGCGCGGCGGCGGACTCGCGGGCGTCGGCGGTGGTGGCGAAGGGCAGGTTGCCGTTCTCGGCGAGCTTGACCTCGCCGGAGACGTTGAAGCCGCGCAGCACGACCTCCCGGCCGTGGCCGTCGCGGTAGGACGCGCCGTTCGGGGAGGGCACGAGGGTGAGCGTCGCGTCCGCGGGCGCCGCGGCGGCGGACACCCCGGCAGGCGCTCCCGCGCCGGACACCTCGGCAGGCGCTCCCGCGCCGGGCATCGCGACAGGCGCTCCCCCGCCGGACACCTCGGCGAACGCACCCCCGCCGGATACCTCGGCCGGTGCGGCGTGCGCGGGCGGGAGCGGGAGCGCGGCCAGCGACAGCGCGCAGGCGATGCCGAGCGAGCGGATCATGCGCCACAAGCTACGAATCCCGCGGTCCAGCCACAACCAGCCAACGTGAACGCTATTCATCTTTCATACGTTCGGCGCAACGCGCACCGCGAGACCCCCGGAGCACCGTCGACCCCGAGTCCCGGCACCGGGACCGGAGCGCCTAGGCTGGGGGTTTCCGGCCTCGTCTGTCCCCCGAGCGGGGCCGGAATCCCCGAACCCGGGCGCCCCTCCCCCGAACCGCAGGACGCACCCATGAGCACCGGACCGGAACCTCGGTACCCGCACGGCGTCGACCACCACGACGCGACCTTCGCCCGCGACCTGATGTGGGCGCAGCGGCTGCGCGAGCAGCTCGCCGAACTCCCCACCACCGACGGCGACGAGCGCTGATCACGCGCCGGGCCCGTTCCGCGGTCCCGGATCGAGCCCCAGCTGCTCGGCGAGCAGCCGCAGCAGCCGCTCCGCGTCCACCGGTTTCGTGACGCACTCGGTCGCCCCGGCTTCGAGGCTGCGCTCCCGGTCCCCCGGCATGGCCTTCGCCGTCACCGCGATGATCGGCAGGTGCTGGTGCCGCGGGATCCGGCGGATGGTGCGGATCGTGGAATCCCCGTCCAGCTCGGGCATCATCACGTCCATCAGCACGATCGCCACGTCGTCGTGCTCCTGCAGCGCGCCGAGGCCGGCGATCCCGTTGTCCGCGTGCACCACCCGCAGGCCGCGCTGCTCCAGCAGGGCGGTGAGCGCGTAGACGCTGCGCGGGTCGTCGTCGACCACCAGCACGCGCTGGCCGGTGAACCGCGGCACCGGGTTCCGGCCGTTCCCCGCTTCGGCGCCGTCCGCGGTGAGCTCGCGGAAGGACGCGGTGGATTCCCGGTCCAGCAGCGGCGGATCGATGCCTTCGGCGGCGACGTCGAAGTGGACTTCGGCGCTGCTGGGGGCGATCGCGGGAGTCTGCGGCGCGGTGACGTCGGCGATCGCCGCGGGCGCCGGGTCGTCGGGCTCCGGCTCGGCGTCGGGGCATTCCAGCGGCAGCAGCAGGGTGAACGTGCTGCCGCGGCCGGGTTCGCTGTCCACCGAGAGCCTGCCACCGAGCAGCGCGGTCAGTTCCCGGCTGATGGACAGGCCCAACCCGGTGCCGCCGAATTCGCGCACGATGGTGCCGTCGCCCTGTTGGAACGCCTCGAAGATCCGGCCGAGCTTGCCCGCGGGCACCCCGATCCCGGTGTCCTCGACGGAGAACGCGACCTGGCCCGAGTGGTGGGCCCGGTCGATGCGCAGCCGCACCGAGCCGCGTTCGGTGAACTTCACCGCATTGGACAGCAGGTTGCGCAGGATCTGCTCCAGCCTGCTCTGGTCGGTGCGGATCGTCGCGGGCACCGAATCCGCCGCCACGGCGGTGAATTCGAGTCCTTTGTCGGCGGCGACCGGCCGGTACTGGGCGTCCAGGTGCCGGACGAGTTCGGCGGTGGGCACGTCCTCCGGCAGCACCGTCATCCGACCTGCCTCCACTTTGGACAGGTCCAGCACGTCGTTGATCAGCGCCAGCAGGTCGCTGCCCGCCGCGTGGATGGTGCGGGCCAGGTCCACCTGCTGCGAGGTGAGGTTGCCGTCCACGTTGTCGGCGAGCAACTTCGCCAGCAGCAGCGAGCTGTTCAGCGGGGTCCGCAGTTCGTGCGACATGTTGGCCAGGAACTCCGATTTGTACGCCGAGGCCTGGGAGAGCTCGCCCGCGTGCTCCTCCAGCTGCTGGCGGGCCCGCTCGATCTCGCTGTTCTTGATCTCGATGTCCCGGTTGCGGGCCGCCAGCTGCTCGGCCTTCTCGGCGAGTTCGGAGTTGGAGCGCTGCAGCTCGTTCTGCTGCTGCTCCAGCTGTTCGGAACGGGCCCGCAGTTCCCGCGCGAGCCGCTGCGACTCCGCCAGCAGCTCTTCGGTGCGGGTGTTGGCGAGGATCGTGTTGACCTCCACCCCGATGGTCTCCTGCAGGCGCTGCAGCAGGTCCAGGTGCAGGGCGCTGAACTCGTGCACCGAGGCCAGTTCCAGCACCGCCAGCACCTCGTCCTCGAACAGCACCGGCACCACGACCACGCCGACCGGGGGCGCCGCGCCCAGCCCGGAGCTGATCCGCAGGTAGTCCGGCGGGGTTTCGCGCACCAGGATCGTGGTGCGGTCCGCGGCGGCCTGCCCGACCAGCGACTGCCCCAGTTCGAAGCGCTGCGGGGTGCCCGGGTGCGGCAGCCCGTAGGTGGCGGTGCGGGTCAGCTCCGGCTCGCCGTCCGCGCCCGGGCGCGCCAGGTAGAACGCGCCGTACTGGGCGGAGACCAGCGGCACCAGCTCGGTCATGATCAGCGAGGCGAGGGCGTGCAGCTCGGGGCTGCCGCGCAGCAGGCCGGACAGCCGGGTCAGGTGGGTCTTGAGCCAGTCCTGCTCCTCGTTGGTGCGGGTGGTCTCGGCCAGGTTCGAGATCATCGCGTTGATGTCGTCCTTGAGCTCGGCGACCTCCCCGCTGGCCGCCACGGTGATCTGCCGGGTGAGGTCGCCGCTGGTGACGGCGTTGGCGACCCCGGCGATGGCCCGGACCTGGGTGGTGAGGTTCCCGGCGAGCCGGTTCACGCTCTCGGTGAGCCGCTGCCAGGTGCCGGAGACGTCGGCGACCTCGGCCTGCCCGCCGAGCTTGCCCTCGGTGCCGACCTCGCGCGCCACCCGCGTCACCTCGGAGGCGAAACCGGACAGCTGGTCCACCATCGTGTTGATGGTGGTCTTGAGCTCCAGGATCTCGCCCTGCGCGTCCACGTCGATCTTCTTGGACAGGTCGCCGCGGGCGACGGCGGTGGTGACCTGGGCGATGTTGCGCACCTGGTTGGTGAGGTTGCGGGCCATCAGGTTGACGTTGTCGGTGAGGTCCTTCCACGTCCCCGCCACCCCCGGCACCCGCGCCTGACCACCGAGGATGCCCTCGGTGCCGACCTCGCGGGCCACCAGGGTGACCTGGTCGGCGAAGGCACCGAGGGTCTCGACCATGCCGTTGATCGTCTCGGCCAGCGCGGCGACCTCGCCCTTGGTCTGCACGGTGATCTTCTTGGACAGGTCACCGCCCGCCACCGCGGAGGCGACGACGGCGATGTTGCGCACCTGCGCCGTCAGGTTGTCCGCCATCAGGTTGACGTTGTCGGTGAGGTCCTTCCACGTCCCCGCCACCCCCGGCACCCGCGCCTGACCACCGAGCTTGCCCTCGGTGCCGACCTCGCGGGAGACCCGGGTGACCTCGTCGGCGAACGCGGAGAGCTGGTCGACCATCGTGTTCAGCGTGTTCTTCAGCTCGAGGATCTCGCCGCGCGCGTCCACGTCGATCTTCTGGCTCAAGTCGCCCCGGGCCACCGCCCCCGCGACCTGCGAGATGTTGCGGACCTGCGCGGTGAGGTTGTCGGCCATCAGGTTCACCGAGTCGGTCAGCCCGCGCCACGTCCCCGCCACACCCGGAACCTGCGCCTGACCGCCGAGCCTGCCTTCGCTGCCGACCTCGCGCGCCACTCGCGTCACCTCGGAGGCGAACAGCGACAGCTGGTCGAGCAGGTCGTTGAACCGGGAGGCCACGTCGCCGAGCCCGCCGGGCAGCCGCTCCCCGGAACGGCGCGGCATCCGCTGCGACAGGTCTCCGGCGGCGACCGCGCCGAGCACCCGGCTGAGCTCGCCGACGGGCCGCAACAGCGACTCCAGCAGCTCCTCCACGGCCCGCTCGGCCTCCCGCCAGCCGCCGGTGCCGCCGAAGGCGACCGCCGGGTGCGGCCATTCGCCGCGCGCCGCCACGCCGGTGACCCGGCGCAGTTCGGCGATGAGCCGCTGGTTGCGCTCGGCGAGGTCGTTGAACGCGGCGGCCAGTTCCGCGTCCGGGCCCGCGACCGCGAGCCTGCGGCGGAAGTTGCCGTCCCGCAGGTCCCGCAGACCGGCGAGCAGCCGTTCCCGCCCGGGGTCGGCGGTCACCGTCAGCCCTTGTCCCGGGTGCCGCGGTCCAGCCGCAGCTCGGTGGCCAGCACGGCGGCCTCGCTGCGGTGGCGCATCGCCAGCTTCGCCAGCATCTGCGACACGTAGTTCTTGATGGTCTTCTCCGCGAGGTACATCCGCTGCGAGATCTCGCGGTTGGTGAGGCCTTCCCCGATGAGCTCCAGCACCTCCCGCTCCCGCGACGTCAGCTCGCGCAGCGGATCGGCCCGCTCCTGCTCGCGGCGCAGCCACGCCAGCATCGCCTCGGTCTTCTTCGGGCTCAGCAGCGACCGCCCGGAACCGACGGTGCGCAGCGCGCTGAGCAGCTCCTCGCTCACCACGCCCTTGAGCACGAATCCCGACGCCCCGGCCAGGATCGCGTCCAGCAGCGCCTCGTGGTCGTCGAACGAGGTGAGCATCAGGCACCGCAGGTCCGGCTGCCGCGACCGCAGTTCCCGGCACAGCTCGACGCCGTTGCCGTCGGGCAGCCGCACGTCGAGCACCGCGACGTCCGGGTCGTGCTGCGGCACCAGCGCCAGGGCTTCGGTCGCCGACGCCGCCTCACCGATCAGCTCGAGATCGGGATCGGATTTCACCAGGGCCGCCACGCCCCGCCGGATCACTTCGTGGTCGTCGACCACGAACACGCGCATCACCATTCGCTCGCCGGCCTCCCTCGTGGATCACCGCGGACACCAGGGCATCGACCAGCATAGGCACGAGCGGGCGTTATGCGCCCGGGGCGGCGTGGCGTCGATCTCGCAGTTCGAGCGGGGACATCGGGGCGACGGCCGTTCCGCTCAGCCCCGGGCTGAGGCGGCGGGCGTACCAGGACAGCTGGCACTGCTCGCGGCAGAAGTCATCGGACGGGCTGGAGGACGGGATCGGTTCGCGGCAACTCGCACAGGTCATCATCGCTGCACCGCCTCCTCTGGAGGGCACCGTGGCAAGGTTCGTGCACCCCAGTGCACGCCCCGGTTGTTCCACCGCGGTTGCGCCCAGGTCACGGAACGGCGGCCCCTGCGCGGTGCAGCGGGCGATGCCGGGCGGGGTCAGTCCTCCCGCATCATGCGGTCGAAGGCGGCGTTGGCGTGCGCCCATTCGGCGGTGAGCACCGCGTCGCCGCGGGTGGAGCCGGAGGTGACGACGAAACCGGGTTCGGCGACGCGGCGGCGCAGCTGCACGAGGTGCCCCGCCGCGGACCGGCCCAGCCGTTCGCCGTTGTCCCGCGAGATGCTCTGCCCGGGGACGAGTGCGGTGGTGTCGGTGTCGGCCATGCTTCCGTTGTAGTCACCCGCGGGCGCCGCCGCAGGCCAGCGGCGAGGCGCGTGCGGCGATGGCGCGGCAGTGGTGCGCTGGGGGCCGGAGAGGTGACCGGGACGGCGGATCTCGGGACGACGACGCGGACGAGGAGCGACGGATGGCAGCCGAAGAGGTCGACGTGGTCGTGATCGGCATGGGGCCCGGTGGGGAGGACGTCGCCGGGCGCCTGGCCACGGCCGGTCTGGACGTGGTGGCCGTGGAGGCCCGGCAGGTCGGCGGCGAATGCCCGTACTACGCGTGCATCCCGACGAAGATGATGGTGCGCGCCGCCGACGCGCTCGGCGAAGCCCGCCGGGTGCCGCGGCTGGCCGGTTCGGCGACGGTGCGGCCCGACTTCACCCCGGTCGCGGACCGCATCCGGGACGAGGCCACCACCGGCTGGGACGACACGGCCGCGGTGGAGCGGTTCGAGAAGACCGGCGGCCGGTTGGTGCGCGGTCGCGGCCGCATCACCGCCCCCGGCGAGGTCGTGGTGACCGGCGGTCCGGAGCCGCGGACGTTCCACGCCCGCAAGGGGATCGTGCTCAACCCCGGCACCGAGCCGCTGGTGCCGCCGGTGGAGGGCCTCGCGGACACGCCGTACTGGACGAACCGGGAAGCGGTGGCGGCGCGGGAGGCACCGGATTCGCTGCTGGTGCTCGGCGCGGGGCCGGTGGGGCTGGAGTTCACCCAGGTGTTCGCGCGGTTCGGCAGCGCCGTCACCCTCGCCGACAACGGGGAGCGGGTGCTCGGCCCGGCCGAACCGGAGGCCTCCGCGGTGCTGGAGCGGGTGCTGCGCGCCGACGGCGTCGACGTGCGCACGGGGACCGCGGTGCGGCGGGTCTCGCACGACGGGGAGCTGTTCCGCGTCGAGTTCGACCGGGGCGAGCCGGTGCGGGTGCGGCGGCTGCTGGTGGCGACCGGGCGGCGGACCGACCTGGCCGGGCTCGGCGTCGGCGCGGTCGGGCTCGACGAGAACGCCCGCACGATCCCGGTGGACGAGCGGTTGCGCGCCGCCGACGGGGTGTGGGCGATCGGCGACGTCACCGGGCACGGCGCGTTCACCCACACCTCCGTCTACCAGGCGCCGATCGCGGCGGCCGACGTGCTCGGCACCGGCGGTCCCGCGGCCGACTACCGGGCGGTGCCGTCGGTGACGTTCACCGATCCGGAGGTGGGCATGGTCGGGCTCACCGAGTCCGCCGCGCGGCAGCAGGGGGTGCGGGTGCGCACCGGGCTCGCCGAGCTCTCCTCGACGCCGCGCGGCTTCATCCACGGGCCGGGCGGCGACGGGCTGGTCAAGGTGGTGGCGGACGCGGACCGGGACGTGCTGGTCGGGGCGACCGCGGTGGCCCCGGGCGGCGGCGAGGTGCTGGGGGCGCTGTCGGTGGCGGTGCACGCGGAGGTGCCGATCCCGGTGCTGCGGCAGCAGATCTGGGCGTACCCGACGTTCCACCGAGCCATCTCGGCGGCGCTGGAGGCGCTGGGGACGAGCTGAGCTCGCCGGACGGGCTCACCAGGCCCGGGCGCCCCCTCGGCCCACCCGAGTCGGCCGAGCGGCCCACTCACCTGGTGACCACTCCGAGATGAGTGGCCCATTCGCCCACTCTCGTTGGTCGAATGGGCCACCCACCTGGTGACCTCTTCGAGGTGAGTGGGCCATCCGCCCACTCTCGTTGGTCGAATGGGCCACTCACCCGGTGATCTCTTCGGGGTGGGGGACGTGGCCGGGTCGGACCGGGGCCGGAGGTTTGAGCGAGCGCGGCACCGGGGAGGCCGCCAGGTGGAACCGATGTTCGGAGGCCCCGTTGTGACCTACGTGATCACCGAACCGTGCGTGGACGTGCTGGACCGCTCCTGCGTGGACGAGTGCCCGGTGGACTGCATCTACGAAGGCGGCCGGATGCTCTACATCCATCCGGACGAGTGCATCGACTGCGGCGCCTGCGAACCCGTCTGCCCGGTGGAGGCGATCTACTACGAGGACGACGTCCCGGAGGAGCAGGCGGCCTACACGCAGGCGAACGCGGAGTTCTTCGCCGAGCTCGGCTCCCCCGGCGGGGCGGCGTCCGTCGGCAAGGTCGACCGGGACGTCCCCCCGGTCTCGGGGCTGCCGCCGATGGCCTGACCCCTCCGAGGTAAATGGCCCACTCACCCCGTCGGCCAAGGCGAGTGGGCCATTCACCTGCCGGTGTCAGGGCGCGAGTTCGCGGCGGAGGTCGCGCTTGAGGACCTTGCCGGTGCTGGTGCGCGGCAGCGGGCCGGTGCGCAGGTGCACGTGCTCGGGCACCTTGAACGCGGCGAGGCGTTCCCCGACGTGCGCGCGCAGGTCGTCCGCATCGGCCTTCGCGCCCTCGTGCAGCCGGACCACGGCGGCGACCTGCTCGCCGAGTTCGCGGTGCGGCACGCCGACGACGGCCGCGTCGGCGACGTCGGGGTGCTCGAACAGGGCGGCCTCCACTTCGGCGCAGTAGACGTTCTCGCCGCCGCGGATGACGATGTCCTTGATCCGGTCCACCACGTGCACCCGCCCGTCGGTGACGTGGCCGAGGTCGCCGGTGCGGAACCAGCCGTCGGTGAACGCGGCCGCGGTGGATTCCGGGTCGTTCCAGTAGCCGCGCACCACGTTGGGTCCGCGGAACCACAGCTCGCCGATCTCCCCGTCGGGCAGGTCCTGCTCGGTGCCGGGGTCGACGACGCGCAGCTGCGCGCCGGGGACGCAGCGGCCGACGCTGTCGGGGTGCTCGACGTACTCGGGCCCGGTGTTGTTCACCACCGCCGAGGTGGTCTCGGTGAGCCCGTAGCCGTTGCCGGGCGCGACGTCCGGGGCGAACGCGGTGTGCACCAGCCCCACCAGGTCCGGCGGGATGGGCGCCCCGCCCATGCTCACGACTTCCACTGTGGACAGATCGCCGCCGGCGTGCCGGGCTAGGTCGCGCAGCACGGTCGGCACCCCGGCCAGCGTGGTCAGCCCTTCCCGCCGCACCAGGTCGATGGCCGCTCCGGCGTCCCAGCGGTACAGGGTCGCGAGCTTCGCCCCGGCCAGGGTCGCCGAGCACATCCCGGACAGGCCCGCGATGTGGAAGATCGGGAAGGTGAGCAGCACCCCGATCCGCGCGTCGGGGTCGGGTTCGATTCCGGCGGCGAGCTGCCCGGCGCGGCGGCCGAGCGCCATGTTCCACAGGTTCGTGCAGTGGTTGCGGTGGCTGGCGACGGCGCCCTTGGGGCGTCCGGTGGTGCCGGAGGTGTACATGATGGTCGCGTCGTCGTCGGGCGCCACGACCACGTCGGGCAGCGAGTCCGCGAGTTCGAGGCCTGCGAGCAGTTCCGCCCAGCAGCGCACCCCTTCGGGCGGGCTGTCGCCGCGCACCTGCACGACTTCGAGGGCGCCGAAGTCGGGGGCCAGCTCGGCGACCCGTTCGGCGTCGGCGAACAGCACGCGGGCCCCGGAATCGGCGAGCGCGTAGCGCAGTTCGGGCCCGGTCCACCACGCGTTCAGCGGTACCGCGACGAGGCCGGCGGCCTGCACGGCCCAGAAGATCGGCGCCCATTCCGGGTAGTTGCGCATCGCGATGGCGACGCGGTCGCCCGCGTCGAGGCCGAAGTCGGCGCGCAGGCTGCGGGCCAGTCCGGCGGCGGTCCGCAGGTGTTCGGCGTAGCTCCAGCGCTGCTCGCCGAACACCAGGTAGTCGGCGTCGCCGTGGGCCGCGGTGCTGATCAGCACGTCGCGGAGGGTCTGCGGTCCGGTGGCGTAGACCCGCATCGGGATGCCGCGCACCTCGGCGTCGACGAGTTCGAACTCGCCGCCCGGCCCGGTGAGCTCCGCCAGCAACCGCTCCCGATCCGCCATGCCGCGACTCCTCCCCGGTCCACGCCGACCGGTCGACTCCACGATCGGATCCAGTCTGCGGTACCGGCCGGTCTCGGGACCAGCCCCCGAACCGCCGCAGCGGCGGGCACCTCCGGGCGAACGGGACGATCACGGCCAGGGCGGGAGGAATTCCGGGTAGTCGGCGGAGACGGAGCCGGGGAAGTCGGCGGGGCGCTTCTCCAGGAACGCCCGGACTCCTTCGGCGACGTCGGGTCCGGCGCCGAGGTGGTGGATGGTGCGGGAGTCGAGGCGGTGCGCGTCGAAGGGGCTCGCGGCGCCGAGCATGCTCCACAGCAGTCGGCGGGTGGCGGCGACGGCGACGGGCGCGGTGCCGCGCACGATCTCGGCGGCGATGCCGTGCGCGGTGTCGAGGAGTTCGCCGTCGGGGACGACGCGGGAGACCAGGCCGCCCGCCTTCGCTTCGGCGGCATCGAAGACGCGACCGGTCACGGCCCACTCCATCGCCTGCGAGATGCCGACGATGCGGGGCAGGAACCAGCTGGAGGCCGCTTCCGGGACGAGACCGCGACGGGCGAACACGAAGCCGAAGCGGGCGGATTCGGCGGCGATGCGGATGTCGGCGGGCAGCAGCATGGTCGCCCCGACGCCGACGGCGGCCCCGTTGACGGCCGCGATGACGGGTTTCTTCGCGGCGGCGATGCGCAGTGCGCAGGTGCCGCCGCCGTCGCGGGGCACGCCGTCCGGGGTGTTCTCGGGCAGGTCGGCGCGTTCCCGCGCGTCGAAGGTGCCCGCGCCGCCGCTGAGGTCGGCTCCGGCGCAGAACGCGCGGCCTTCCCCGGTGAGCAGCACGACCCGCACGTCGTCGTCGGCGTCGGCCCGGTCGAACGCGTCGATCAGCTCCCGCCGCATCACGTCGGTGAACGCGTTCAGCGCCGCGGGCCGCGCCAACCGCACGGTCGCCACCCGCTCCACCACCGAGTACGAGATCTCCGAGTACTCCACGACCAACCCTCCACCCACCCCGCAACGCCTTCCTGTCAGCGGCGAAGCCGCTGAGCAGCGACCACCTGATCAACCCGCACCGCCGCGGGTTCTCAGCCGACTTCTCGCGAGGACAGCGATTTCTCCTGTGGCGGAGCCACCGGTGAAATCGATCCCGCAGCGAGAAGTCGGCTGAGGTTCCGCCACCCGACCCCCGAAGCAGAACGACCTCAGACCAACTCCAGAACAGTCGCGTTGGCCTGGCCGCCTCCTTCGCACATGGTCTGGAGTCCATACCTCGTCCCGGTGTCCCGCATGTGGTGGACGAGCGTGGTCATGATCCGGGCCCCGCTGGCCCCGAGGGGGTGCCCGAGCGCGATGGCGCCGCCGAGCGGGTTGAGGGTCTTCGGGTCGGCGCCGATCTCGGCGAGCCAGGCGAGCGGGACGGGCGCGAAGGCTTCGTTGACCTCGAAGGCGCCGATCCGGTCGAGCTCGATCCCGCTGCGCCGCAACGCTTTGCGGGTGGCGGGGATGGGTGCGGTGAGCATGATGACCGGGTCGTCCCCGGCGAGCGAGGCGGTGTGCACGCGCGCGAGTGGGCGCAGCCCGAGCTGGGCGGCCTTCTCGCTGGTGGTCATGAGCAGGGCGGCCGAACCGTCGCTGATCTGCGAGCTGTTGGCGGCGGTGATGACGCCGTCCTCGCGGAAGGCGGGTTTGAGCCCGGCGAGCTTGTCGGTGGTGCCGCCGCGGCGGATCCCTTCGTCGCGGTCGACGATGCTGCCGTCGGGTGCGGTGACGGGCAGGATCTGCGCGTCGAAGGCACCGGCGTCCTGCGCGGCGGCGGCCTTCTCGTGCGAGGCGAGGCTGAACTCGTCGAGCCGGGTGCGACTGAGCCCCCAGCGCTCGGCGATCATCTCGGCGCCGATGCCCTGGTTCGGCGGGTCGCCCTGGTAGCGGTCGAGCAGCCGGGGTCCGAAGGGGTCGGCGCCCTGCGCGGAGGTGCCCATGGGGACGCGGCTCATGGATTCGACGCCGCCCGCGACGACCACGTCGTAGTGCCCGGCGATGAGCCCGGCGGCGGCGAAGTGGACGGACTGCTGCGAGGAGCCGCACTGCCGGTCGACGGTGACGCCGGTGACGGTGTCCGGCCAGCCCGCGGCGAGCACGGCGTTGCGGGCGATGTCGAGGGTCTGCTCGCCGACCTGGCCGACGCAGCCCCAGATGACGTCGTCGACCTCGCCGGGGTCGAGGCCCGCGCGGTCGACGAGTCCGCCGAGGACCTGGGCGGACAGGTCGACGGGGTGCACGCCGGACAGCGCGCCACCGCGCTTGCCGACGGGGGTGCGGACGGCTGCCACGATCACCGCGTCACGCATGGTGTTCCTCCCACCGATAAAAACGGTCAACTCTGACCGTCAACGACGTGGCACGGTCCGGCGTGACGGTCACGCGGACGCGTACCGGGATTTCAGGGCGCCCTTCACCAACTTCCCGGTCGGCGTGCGGGGCAGTTCGGCGAGGAAGTCGACGCTGCTGGGCGCCTTGTAGTGCGCGATCCGGGCGCGCACGAACTCCAGCAGCTCCCGCTCCAGCTCCGGACCCGGCTCGGCGCCGATCGCGGGCTGCACCACGGCCTTCACCGCCTCGCCCATCTCCGCATCGGGCACACCGATCACCGCCACGTCGGCGATGCGCGGGTGCAGCGCCAGCAGGTCCTCGACCTCCTGCGGGTAGATGTTCACCCCACCTGAAATGATCATGAAGGCCTTGCGGTCGGTGAGGAACAGGAAGCCCTCGTCGTCGAGGTAGCCGACGTCGCCGACCGTCGCCCAGCCCGGATGCGCCGGGTGCCGCGCGGAACGCGTCTTCTCCGCGTCGCCCCAGTACTCGAAGGCCTGCTCGTCGCGCGCGAAGAACACCGTGCCGACCTCGCCGGGCGCCAGCTCGCGGCCCTCGTCGTCGCAGATCCGCACTTCGCCGAGCACCGCGCGGCCGACCGAACCCGGTTTCCGCTGCCACTGGGCGGAATCGATGAACGTCATGCCGATGCCCTCGGTCGAGGAGTAGTACTCCAGCAGGATCGGTCCCCACCAGTCGATCATCGCCTGCTTCACCGCCACCGGGCAGGGCGCGGCCGCGTGCACCGCGACGCGGTGGCTGGAGAGGTCGTAGCGGTTGCGCACCTGCGCGGGCAGCTTCAGCATCCGCACGAACATCGTCGGCACCCACTGGCTGTGCGTGACGTGGTGGCGTTCGATGGCGCGCAGCGCGTGCTCCGGGTCGAACTTCTCCATCAGCACCACGGTTCCGCCGAGCGCGTGCGTCGAAGCGCAGTAGCGCAGCGGTGCCGCGTGGTAGATCGGAGCGGGCGACAGGTACCGCGAGCCGGGCCCGATCCCGTACAGCTGCGCGACGACGGGGGTGAGCACGTCGCCTTCCTCGTGCACCTGCCGGTCGGGCAGCTCGGGCCGGATCCCCTTGGGACGCCCGGTGGTTCCGGAGGAGTAGAGCATGTCGGCGCCGCGCGGCTGATCGTCCGGCGGGCGCGGCGAGGATGCGGCCAGCACCGCCTCGTAGTCCGCGAATCCGGCGACCTCGCCGCCGAAGGCGAGCCGCACCCGCACCCCCGGCACCAACGCGCCGACCTCGGCGGCGACCTCCGCCAGGGCGGCCGAGACGACCAGCGCGTCGGCGCCGGAATCCTCGACGACGTAGGCGACCTCGGACGGGGTGAGGTGGCTGTTCACGGCGGTGATGTAGAGCCCGGAGCGGACCGCGGCCCAGTACACCTCGAACGCGGGCGGGGTGTTGTCGGTCAGCAGCGCCACCACGTCGCCGCGGCGCAGCCCGGCACCGCGCAGCGCGTGCGCCAGCCGGATCGACCGCTCCTCCAGCTCCCCGTAGGTCAGCCGCTCGCCCGAACCCGCCATGATCACGGCGGGCCGGTCCGGGTCGGTCGCGGCGTGGGCACCTGGGTACATGCGGTTCCTCCTCGAACCTCGACCACGCCGCGGGCCTCCGCCACCCGGCGAAGCGGCGGAGGCCACGGCGGAACCCGGTGCGGGCACCGGGCCCGGCCCGAGCCTGGCACCGCCGCACCACGACGGTCAATGCCGACTGCTACGACTACGGGACGGTTTCCCCGCCGGGTACGCTGACCGGGTGGTTCGGTCCGATACGGCTAAGACGACGGCTCCCGGCGCACCGCGCACCCGCGAGGAGCGCACCGCCGACAGCAGAGCGCTGATCCTCGATGCCGCGGTGGACTGCCTCATCGAGCACGGTTACGCGGGCGCCTCCACCTTGGTGATCCAGGCGAAGGCGGGGGTGTCGCGCGGGCGGCTGCTGCACCACTTCCCGTCCCGGGACGGCCTGCTGGTGGCGGCCGCGCAGCACCTGGCGAACACGCGGCTCGCCCAGACCAGCGTGCACGCCGAGCAGAAGCTCGCCGACGAACCGGACGGTCCCGCGCGGGTGGACCGGTGCATCGAGCTGCTGTGGGAGACGTTCCAGGAACCGCACTTCTGGGCGGCCATGGAGCTGTGGACGGCGGCACGCACGAACCCGGCGCTCGGCGCGGCGCTGCTGCCGGAGGAACGCGGGCTGCGCGCCGCGATCCGGACCGCCACCGACGAGATCTGGGGCCCCGCGGTGCGCGCGCACCCGCGGTACGAGCTGCTGCGGGAACTGCTGTTCACCAGCATGCGCGGCGCGGCGATGCCCTATGCCTTCGAGGACCGGTCGCCCGCCACGGATCCGCATCTGGCGCTCTGGAAGGACTTGGCGCGCAGGCTGCTGTTCGACGAGGACTGAGTTTCGGGGATGCCCATCCTGTTGCGTAGGGGTGGGATGGCGGAACCTCAGCGGGATTCGCGCTGCGGGATCTTTTTCCCGAGTGGCTCCGCCATGAGGGAAAAGCCGCCCTCGCGAGAATCCCGCTGAGAACGCGCGGCGATGCCGGTGTCTTCGGTGGTCGTCGGCTCAGCGGCTTCGCCGCCGACAGGAAGACGGCACGAACCGGCGCGCGCGTTCGCGGGCCGCGAATCAGGGTTCGGCTCGGGAGGGGGCTGGTGGGAGTGCTGCGGCGGCGAGCAGGGTCAGCTTGTCGGCCGAGTCGGTGCCCGCGTCCGGGTGGTACACCACGAGCATGATCCCGTCGGTGCCGCTGATCAGCAGCTTCTCCCGGTTCAGCGTGAGCTCCCCGACCTGCGGGTGGGTGAACCGCACCGCGGCCCCGGCCCGCGGCCGCACGTCGTGCCGCGCCCACAGCCGCCGGAACAGCGGGCTGGCCAGCGACAGCTCCCCGACCAGTTCGACGCAGCGCGGGTCGTCCGCGTCGCCACCGACGGCCTCGCGGAACCCGGCCAGCAGCGCGGCGGCCGCACCCTCCCAATCCGGGAACAGCGCCTGCTCCCCCGGTTCCAGGAACACGTCGTGCAACCGGTTGCGGCCCGCCGTCAGGAACGGGGACAGCGCCGTGGCGGGCGGGTTCGCGGCGAGCACGTCGCAGCAGCGGCCCTCGACGAACGCGGGCAGCGGCAGCGAGTCCACCAGCTTCGCAGTGCTCGCCGGGACGACCTCCTTGCGGCGGCGGGTGCGGCGCGGCTTGTCCGCGGCCAGGCCCAGCAGGTACTGCCGCGCGTCCTCGTCGAGCTGCAGCACGCGGGCCAGCGACTCCAGGACCTGTACCGACGGATTCCGGTCACGGCCGCGTTCCAGGCGCAGGTAGTAGTCGGCGCTGATCCCGGCCAGCATCGCGACCTCCTCGCGGCGCAGCCCGGGCACCCGCCGCACGCCCAGCACCGGGATGCCCGCGTCCGCCGGGGTGACGAGTTCGCGGCGGGCGCGCAGGAACGCGCCGAGCAGGTTCTGGTCGCTCATTCCCCCACCGTAGGCCGCAGGCCGGACCGCAGCCGGGGTCCTGCCGGTCCCCCCGCTGAGCAGGGCTCTGGTCCGGTACCGGGACCGGTCGGATAGTGGTCGGTGGCAACTCCACGACCTTCGGAGCGAACGACATGACTCAGCAACGCGTCCTCGTCACCGGCGGGTCCGGTTTCCTCGCCGGGCACTGCATCCTCCAGCTGCTGCGGCACGGCTACCTGGTGCGCACCACCGTGCGGTCGGTGCGGCGGGAGCGGGCGGTGCGCGCGGTGCTCGCCGAGGCCGGTGCGGTGCACGACGAGGCGCTGAGCTTCGCCGAAGCCGACCTCACCTCCGACGCGGGCTGGGCCGAGGCCGTCGCCGGGTGCGACTTCGTGCTGCACGTCGCCTCCCCGGTGCGGCCCGGCCCGGTGGCCGACGAGGACGACCTGATCGTCCCCGCCCGCGAGGGCGCGGTGCGGGTGCTGCGGGCCGCCCGCGACGCCGGGGTGCGGCGGGTCGTGCTCACCTCCGCGTTCCACGCCGTCGGCTGGGGACATCCGCGGACCGGGCGCACCTTCACCGAGCAGGACTGGACGGTCCTCGACGGGCCGGGGGTGGACGCCTACGGGCGGAGCAAGACCCTCGCCGAGCGGGCGGCCTGGGACTTCATCGCCACCGGAGGCGGGGCGACGGAGCTGGTGACGATGCTGCCGGTCGCCGTGGTGGGGCCGGTGCTGGGCGAGGCGATCTCCGGACCGAACCACATCATCAAGCGCGTGCTGGACGGGGCGCTGCGCGGCTTCCCGGACCAGTGGATCCCGTTCGTCGACGTGCGGGACGTGGCCGCCGCGCACGTCGCGGCGATGACCTCGCCCGACGCCGCGGGCGAGCGGTTCCTGCTCGCCGGTGATCCGCCGATCTCCCTCGCCCAGGTCGGCGCGGTGCTGCGGGAGCACCTCGGCGACGCGGCGCGGCACGTGCCGCGGCACCGCATCCCGAGCGGGCTGCTGCGGTTCGCCGCGGTGTTCTCCCCCGGGCTGCGGCCGGCGCTGGCCGACCTCGGCTACGCCCGCCAGGCGTCCGGCGAGAAGGCCCGCCGCGTGCTCGGCTGGCGGGCGCGCGGCGCCGAGGAGGCGATCGTGGCGGCGGCGGAGAGCCTGGTGGCGAAGTCGCTGGTGAAGCCCTGATCCGCACATCAAGCTCGGCTCGGCTCGGCTCGGCTCGGCTCGGCTCGGCTCGGCTCGGCTCGGAGTGAGCGGACCGTTCGTGCCGTCCGGTTGTTCGAACGGCCCGTTCACCCGATGCCCGGTGAGCGGCCCGCTCCCTCTCCCGCCGCGCACCTGGGTGAACGGACCGTTCATCCACTCCCGTCGGTCGAACGGACCGTTCACCCCACCCCGGGCGCAACCGGACGTGCACGACCCGCTGTCCGGCGTGACGGGACCGTTCAGCCCGTATTTTGGCGAACGGTCGTTCGCTCAGCGCGGGGCCATCCGGATGGCGCCGTCGAGGCGGATCACTTCGCCGTTGAGCATCGGGTTCGCGACGATGTGCTCGGCGAGCGCGCCGAACTCGTCGGGTTCGCCGAGTCGCGAGGGGTGCGGGACCTGTTCACCCAGCGAGGCCTTGACCTCTTCGGAAGCGCCCGCCAGCAGCGGCGTGTTGAACAGGCCGGGCGCGATGGTGACCACCCGGATGTGGTGCTCGGCGAGGTCGCGGGCGATCGGCAGGGTCATGCCGACGACGCCGCCCTTGGACGCGGAGTAGGCGGCCTGCCCGACCTGGCCGTCGAAGGCGGCGGCGGAGGCGGTGTTGATGATGACGCCGCGCTCCTCCCCCACCGGGTCGTGCGCGATCATCCGTTCGGCGCCGAGGCGCAGCACGTTGAAGGTGCCGATCAGGTTGATGTTGATGATCTTCGTGAAGGCGGCGAGCGGGAACGCGCCGTGCTTGCGGCTCACCACCCGCAGTGCGTTGCCGAGCCCCGCGCAGTTCACGACGACCCGCAGCGGCCCGAGCTCCTGGGCGGCGTCGAGCGCCGCGGCGACCTGGTCCTCGTCGGTCACGTCGGCGGCGGCGAACCGAGCCCGCTCGCCGAGCTCGGCGGCGACCTGCTCGCCCGCCGAGGTGGGCAGGTCCAGCAGCACGACGCTGCCACCGGCTGCGACCAGCCGCTTCGCGGTGGCCAGCCCGAGCCCGGACGCTCCTCCGGTGATGACTGCGACGCCGCCGGCGATGTCCATGCGCTCCTCCTCGTCCCGGCGAGGCCACCCGAGCCCCGACCAGTCAGCAATGACCGTTTTCTACGGCACCCGGCACGCCGACCGCAAGAACCCGCCGCGAACCGAGGCGAACGGACCGTTGAACCGACCAGATCGGACGAGCGGCCCGCTCACCCAGCCCGCCAGGCACGAGTGAACGGACCGTTCGACCAACTGGATCGGACGAACGGTCCGCTCACCCACCCCATCGCCGAGATGATCTCAACCGCTCGCTGAGTGAACGGACCGTTCGACCAACTAGATGGGACGAACGGTCCGTTCACTCCACTTCCCCCTCGTACTGGAGTGAACGGGCCCTTCTGCCAACCAGATCGGACGGACGGTCCGCTCACCCACCCCGCCGCCGAGACGGTCTCCGGCGGGGTTCGGGTGAACGGACCGTTGAACCAGCTAGATCGGACGAACGGTCCGTTCACTCCGATCCGCGGGGTGGGGCGACACATTTCGGGGTGGCGTCTCGTTGTTCTCAGGTCACCCGGACCCGTCGTCAACGCCGAGGAATCGCCGATGCACAGCACACGCCCCACCGGTACCGGAATGACCAGCAGCGACCAGATCGCGCGGCACGCCCGCAAGATCCCCGACGCGATGGCGTTGCGGTTCGGCGACGCGAGCCGCACCTACCGGGAGCTGGACGAGCGGTTGAGCAGGCTGGCGAACGCACTGCTGGCACGCGGGGTGTCGGCGGGCGATCGGGTCGCGGTGCTGGGCTTGAACGGCATCGAGGTGGTGGAGGCCTACCACGCGTGCGGCCGGCTCGGCGCGATCTGCGTGCCGATCAACTTCCGGCTGGTGGCGGACGAGGTGGCGTACGCGCTGACCGACAGCGGCGCGGTCGCGGTGGTGGTGGACGCGGCACTGGCCCCGGTGCTGGCCAAGGCGCGCGAGCAGGCGCCGGAGCTGCGCGCGGTGCTGGTGATCGGCGAGGCCGACGCCGACGCGGAGGGCTACGAGGAGGCGCTGGCGGCGGCCGACCCGGACTCGCCCGGTATCGACGTGGCCGAGGAGTCGCCCGCGTTCATCATGTACACCTCGGGCACGACGGGCCGCCCGAAGGGCGCGGTGCTGACGCACCACAACCTGCTGATGCACTCGTTCAGCATGATGGCGCACCTGGGCACGCCCGCCGGGGAGCGGGTGGGGATCTCGGGTGCGCCGCTGTTCCACATCGCCGGGGTCTCCGGGATGATGCCGAACGTGCTGCTGGGGGGCTGCACGGTGCTCTCCCGTTCGGGCCGGTTCGACCCGGCGGAGGTGGTGGACGTGCTGGAGCGCGAGCGCGTCACGGACTGCTTCTTCGTCCCGGCGCAGTGGCAGGCGATCTGCTCGGTGCCGGGCGTGGGCGAGCGGGACTGGTCGGCGCTGCACCGCTTGTCGTGGGGCGCGGCGCCCGCGTCGACTCCGCTGCTGCGCCGCATGATCGAGCTGTTCCCGGACGCCGAGGTGGTGACCTCGTTCGGCCAGACCGAGTGCAGCCCGGTGACGACGCTGCTGCGCGGGGAGGACGCGCTGCGCAAGATCGGGTCGGTGGGCACGCCGATGCTCAACGTCGAGGTCCGCGTGGTGGACGAGGAGATGAACGACGTCCCGCGCGGCGAGGTCGGCGAGATCGTGTACCGCGGCCCGACGGTGATGCAGGGGTACTGGGGCAAGGAGGCGGAGACCGCGGACGCGTTCGCGGGCGGCTGGTTCCACTCCGGCGACCTGGTGCGGGAGGACGAGGACGGCTACTACTTCGTCGTCGACCGCAAGAAGGACATGATCATCTCGGGCGGGGAGAACATCTACTGCGCCGAGGTGGAGGACGTGCTGGCCGGGCATCCGAAGGTCGGCGAGGTGGCGTTGATCGGCGTGCCGGACGAGCGGTGGGGCGAGACCCCGCTGGCGGTGCTGGTGGCCCGCGATCCGGCGGATCCGCCGACGCCCGCGGACGTGGAGGCCTACTGCCGCGAGCACCTGGCGGGCTACAAGCGCCCCCGCCACATCTCGGTGATCGCGGAGCTGCCCCGGAACCCGAGCGGGAAGATCCTCAAGACGAAGCTGCGCACCGCCCGCGCGGACGGCGAACTCCCGGACACCTGATCCGGGTGGACGGCCCGCTCGCGGGTCGGGCGGGGCGTCCACCTGCGGGAGCTACTCCTCGGACCACCGTGGCGGCGGGTTGTCGCCGAAGATCCGGTTGGCCTGCTCGGCGGTGGGGATCACGAAGATCCCGCTGGCCTCCACGAGGACCCGGTCCGGCTCGTCCTCGGTGGTGATGGTGGCCTTCGGCCCGGTGCGCCGTTCGGTGATCGAGTCCTCCGGCACCCAGGCGGTGAGCCGCAGCGGCGTTTCCAGCGGCACCGGCCTGCGGTAGCGCAGCGACAGCGACACGGTCATGCCGGGCCGCCCCTGGGCGGCGTGCGCGTGCCCGAGGATCTGGTCGATGAGCATCGCGCTGACCCCGCCGTGGGTGTAGCTGTGCGGGCCTTCGTAGGCGAGCCCGAGCGTGCAGGTGCCGGTGGCGACGCCGTCGGCGACCCGCACTCGCATCGGTGGTGCGATCGGGTTTCCGGGCCCGCTGGCGGGGTTGTACATCCGCCTGCCGGGTTTGGCCTCGTCGAGCGTCGGCGGCACGTGCCGGGTGCGGCTCGCTTCGGTGAGCGGGCCGACGAGATCGCGGGCCTGGTCGGCGGTCTTGCGCAGCGTGGCCGCGTCCACTTCGGTGCCGGTGGCGGCCTGGACGAGTTCGCGGAGCGCGTCGCCGAGTTCGCGCGCGGCGCGGGCTCGGTCCTGGGCGTGGTCCTCGCCGGAGCCGTCGGGCTCGCGTTCGGCGTCGGACTGGCGGTATTCGCTGATGACGGGTGTCTCCTGGTCGTTCCGGTGCTGCGGTGCGGTCACTCGCCGCGCCACACGGGGGCGCGCTTCTCGGCGAACGCGCGGGCACCTTCCTGCGCGTCGGCGGAGGCGAACACGGGTGCGGCGATCTCGGACTGCTCGGCGAACGCGTCGGCGTCGGTCCAGCGCAGCGCACCGGAGACGATCTGCTTGGTGGCGCGCACGGCGAGCGGCCCGTTGGCGGCGACGCGCGCGGCGAGTTCCTTCGCCCCGTCGAGGGCACCGCCGGGTTCGGTGAGGGTGTTGACCAGGCCGTGGGCGTGCGCCTTCTCGGCGGTGAGCGGGTCGCCGGTGAGGGCGATCTCCATGGCCAGCTGGTACGGCAGCGCCTTCGGCAGCCGCAGCAGCCCGCCCGCGGCGGCGACGAGTCCGCGCTTGACCTCGGGCAGCCCGAACTTCGCTTCGCGGGAGGCGACGACGAGGTCGGCGGACAGCGCGAGTTCGCAGCCCCCGGCCAGCGCCCAGCCTTCGACGGCGGCGATGAGCGGTTTCTGCGGCGGCCGTTCGGTGAGCCCGCCGAAGCCGCGGCCGGGCACGTGCGGCCGTTCGCCGCGGGTGAAGGCCTTGAGGTCCATGCCCGCGCAGAACGTGCCGCCCGCACCGGTGATGATGCCGATGACGAGGTCACTGCGGCTTTCGAGTTCGTCGACGGCGGCGGCGATGCCTTCGGCGACGGAGGCGTCGACGGCGTTGCGGGCTTCGGGCCGGTCGATGGTGATCACGGCGATGCCGTCGCCGAATTCGGTGCGGACGCTCTCGCTCACGTGCTGCTCTCCTCCTGCTCCGCGCCGCCTGGCGGTGGCGTTCTCCCTGGCAGTGTTACTCGCCCACGAAAAAACGGTCAAGGCAGACCGTCGCGGGTCACTGTGCGGTCGGCCACCTCGCGATGCTCCCACGCGGGACCGGATCGTCGGTGGTGGCGGGCATGCTGTGTCGTGACCGGAGGAGGTGCGCGGTGCGGCAACGGCAGATCGCCCTGCTCCGCGGGGTGAACGTGGGCGGGCACAACAGGATTCCGATGGCGCGGTGGCGGGAGGTGCTGGCCGGTCGCGGTTTCGGCGAGGTCGGCACGCTGCTGCAGAGCGGCAACGCGGTGTTCACCGCGTCCTGCCCGCCGGCCGAGTCGGAGCGGCTGGTGGCGGCGGACATCGCCGCGGAGTTCGGATTCGAGGTGCCGGTGCTGGTGCGCACCCGCGACGAGCTGGCGGCGGTGGTGGCGGCCGATCCGCTGGGCGAGGTGGCGAGCATCCCGGCGCAGTACCTGGTGACGTTCCTGTCCGCGTGCCCCGATCCGGCGGCGCTGGCGGAGCTGGACGTGGCGGGCTGCGCGCCGGACGTGGTGCGGTTCGGCGAGCGCGAGGTCTACGTGTGGTGCCCGGAGGGCGTGCGGAACTCGCGGGTCCCGCAGTCCTGGTGGGAACGCCGCCTCGGCCTGCGCGCCACCTCCCGGAACTGGTCGACGGTGACCCGCCTGCTGGACCTCGCCGATTCCGGCGGGTGAGCTCGTCTCGGGATGTCGGCCGGGACGTTGTCCCCTACCGATGTGCCGCGGCGACGTCTGACGCTGGGCTGCGGGAGCCACGTGGTGGCGCCGCACGGCCGGGCTGCGGCGCAGCCGAGCGAGGAGGGCGCAATGGGGCGAGCGGTGGGCATCGACCTGGGCACGACGAACTCCGTGGTGGCGGTGCTGGAGGGCGGCGAAGCGACCGTCATCGCGAACTCGGAGGGCGCGCGCACCACGCCGTCGGTGGTGGCGTTCGCCCGCAGCGGTGAGTTGCTGACCGGCCAGCCCGCGAAGAACCAGGCGGTCACGAACGTGGATCGCACGATCCGGTCGGTGAAGCGGCACATGGGCACCGACTGGAAGACGGAGATCGACGACAAGGCGTACACGGCGCAGGAGATCAGCGCCCGCGTGCTGATGAAGTTGAAGCGCGACGCGGAGACCTACCTGGGCGAGGACGTCACCGACGCGGTGATCACGGTCCCGGCGTACTTCGACGACGCGCAGCGGCAGACGACGAAGGAGGCCGGCCAGATCGCGGGCCTCAACGTGCTGCGCATCATCAACGAGCCGACGGCGGCCGCCCTCGCCTACGGGCTGGAGAAGGGCGAGAAGGAGCAGACGATCCTGGTGTTCGACCTCGGCGGCGGGACGTTCGACGTGTCGCTGCTGGACGTCGGTGAGGGCCTGGTCGAGGTGAAGGCGACCTCGGGCGACACCGACCTGGGCGGCGATGACTGGGACCAGCGGATCGTGGACTGGCTGGTGGAGCGGTTCAAGGCGTCCTCGGGCATCGACCTGACGAAGGACAAGATGGCCTTGCAACGCATCAAGGAGGCCGCGGAGAAGGCGAAGATCGAGCTGTCCAGCTCGTCGACGACGAACATCAACCTGCCGTACATCACGGTGGATTCCGAGAAGAACCCGATGTTCCTGGACGAGACGCTGTCCCGCGCGGAGTTCCAGCGCATCACCTCGGACCTGCTGGAGCGCACCCGCAAGCCGTTCGAGAACGCCGTGCGGGACGCGGGGATCTCGGTGCAGGACGTGGACCACGTGGTGCTGGTGGGCGGGTCGACGCGGATGCCCGCGGTCACCGAGCTGGTCAAGGAGCTGACCGGCGGCAAGGAACCGCACAAGGGCGTGAACCCGGACGAGGTGGTGGCGGTGGGCGCCGCCCTGCAGGCCGGTGTGCTGCGCGGCGAGGTCAAGGACGTGCTGCTGCTGGACGTGACGCCGCTGTCGTTGGGCATCGAGACCAAGGGCGGCATCATGACCAAGCTGATCGAGCGCAACACCACGATCCCCACGAAGCGCTCGGAGACGTTCACGACGGCGGACGACAACCAGCCGTCGGTGCAGATCCAGGTCTTCCAGGGCGAGCGCGAGATCGCCGCGCACAACAAGCAGCTGGGCAGCTTCGACCTGACGGGCCTGCCGCCCGCGCCGCGCGGGGTACCGCAGATCGAGGTGTCGTTCGACATCGACGCGAACGGCATCGTGCACGTGAACGCGAAGGACCTCGGCACCGGCAAGGAGCAGTCCATCCAGATCTCCGGTGGTTCGGCGCTGCCGAAGGAGGACATCGACCGGATGGTCTCCGACGCCGAGGCGCACGCCGACGAGGACCGCAGCCGCCGAGAGGAGGCCGAGACCCGCAACCAGGCCGAAACCCTCGTCTACCAGACGGAGAAGGTCCTCACCGACAACGACGACAAGCTGCCCGCGGATTTGAAGGAGCGGGTGCGGTCGTCGGTCGGCGAGGCGAAGGAGGCGCTGCGCGGCGACGACGTGTCGGCGATCCGGGCGGCGGTGGACAAGCTGGCATCCGAGTCGCAGGAGCTGGGCCAGGCGATCTACGGCAACGCCGGCGGCGGCGCGGACCCCTCGGCGGGCGCGACCGGTGCGGGCGGCTCGGACGCGGGTTCCGGCTCAGGTGGTTCCGGCGGTGCCGGATCGGGGGACGACGACGTGGTGGACGCGGAGATCGTCGACGATCCGGACGACAAGAGGTGAGCGATGGACGACGATCGCCGGAACTCGTTGCCGGTGCCCGCGATACCGCGCGGCGGCCGTCCGCGCGGGGTGCCCTCCTCCCCCGTCGCCGACGAGCCCGAGCGGCCCGCCGCCGAACCCGATCCGGCGGAGCAGATCGTCCGGTTGCAGGGTGAGCGGGACGCGCACCTGGAGATGCTGCGCCGGGTGACGGCCGAGTTCGACAACTACCGCAAGCGGATGTTGCGGGAGCAGACCACGCACCTGGACCGGGCCGCCGAAGGTGTGCTCAGCCAGCTGCTGCCGGTGGTCGACGCGGTGGAGATCGGCGCCCGGCACAACCCGGAGGCGCTGGGCCCGGTGCACGAGCAGCTGCAGCACACCCTCGCCGCCGAGGGCCTGCACCGGTTCGACCCGCTGGGCGAGCCGTTCGACCCGGCCATGCACGAGGCGGTGGCGCCGGACGAACCGCCCACCGTCGTGCCGCTGCGCCCCGGCGAACCGGAACCGGATGCCGTGGTCGCCGAGGTGCTGCGGCCCGGCTACCGCGTGCACGGCCACCTGCTGCGCCCGGCGCTGGTCCGCCTCGCCCCTGCCCCGGCTGCCGAGTGAACGGACCGTTCGTCCAGCTCTACCGGACGAACGGTCCGTTCACCCGCCTCAACCCCGAGACGATCTCACCGGCTGCTGGAGTGAACGGACCGTTCGTTCCGTCCGGCCGGACGGCTGGTCCGTTCACTCCGAGCGCCGGTGCGACGGTCTCAGACGCGGGCGGGGTGAACGGACCGTTCGTCCCGTCCGGTCGGACGAACGGTCCGTTCACTCGCGTCCGCGGGTGCGCGGGTGGTGCGCCGACTCGTCGCCGTCGTTCCCCGCGCAGCGGGTAGAGCCGAGTTCGTCCGCCCAGAT
This sequence comes from Saccharopolyspora sp. NPDC047091, assembly GCF_040643635.1. Classification (NCBI taxonomy): domain Bacteria; kingdom Bacillati; phylum Actinomycetota; class Actinomycetes; order Pseudonocardiales; family Pseudonocardiaceae; genus Saccharopolyspora; species Saccharopolyspora sp. NPDC047091. The sequence continues at coordinate 3,926 of NZ_JBEYUS010000025.1, read as the reverse complement.
CAGGTGCACCTGGTCGTGTCGGGCCAGGTGGGCCCGCGCGGCGTCGGCGGACCGGAACCGGGCGCGGCCGCGCCCGTCCTCGGCGCTGAACACTTCGGCCGCGTCGCCGAAGTCGAGACCCCAGCACCGCACGAACCCGTCCTCCCGCACGCCGATCTCCTCGCACACCGCGAACAACCGCGGCCGGTGTGCGGCCACCAACTCCCCCAACTCCCGCCGGAACTCCTCGACGGTCGGGGTGGTCGTGCTCGTCGATTCCACATTTCTCCTCAGCTGGACACCGGTGCATCGTTTCCACTGTGGACATATCGCCCGATCGGGAGGGATGCGCCGCGGATACGATCACCGCTTCTGGAACGCCGGGAACGTAGCAATGCCGGAACCGGCCGGGAAATCGCAGATCACCACGACACGTTCAGGGGTTGCACGCGCGACCGGGTCGCCGAGGGAGGTCAGCAGTGCCGAAGTTCGCCGGTTCCCAGGCAAGGGCGATCGGAGCTGAGATGCGCCGAGCCCGAGATTCACTCGAATGGACCTTGGAGACGTTGGCGGCGGCGACGGACATATCGCGATCCACCCTGTCCCGCATCGAGACGGGCGCACGCCGCGCGGACGTCGGCGAAGTCGCCTCCATCCTCACCGCCCTAGCCGTCACCGGCCCCGCCAAACAACGCCTGCTGCGGCTGGCGGGTGACACGTCGGAGACGTGGGTGGGGGTCGGGAGTGCGGTGACCTCGCAACTGAGCGCCGTTTCCTCCTACGAGGCGGAAGCCCACGAGATTCACGAGTTCCAGGTGTCGGTCATCCCGGGGTTGCTCCAGACAGCGTCATACGCGCGGGCGCTCTTCGGCAGCACACCGCTGGGCTCAGCCGAGCGTGAACGCGGCGTGTTCTACCGCGTGGAGCGGCAAGCCACGCTCAGGAGGTCGACGCTGCGGAGCTACAACGCCTTTCTCGACGAGACCGCGCTGCGCCGCAAGGTCACGACCGACGAGAAGACCATGTCACAGCAGTTCCACAACCTGCTCGCAGTAGCAGCTTGCCCCGGAAGATCGGTTCGCGTCATCCCGTTCTCCGCAGGCGCTTATTGGGGCTGCGAAGGTCCCTTCATCTTGTACGCATTGAACGATCACCACGTGGCATACCATGAAAACCAGTCGAGTGGCGTTTTCATCGACGGCGAAGCTACGGACGTCTACCAGCAAGTCCTGAACAATCTGGACAACGTCGCCCTCGATCAGGATGAATCGAACGAGCTGATCACCAGCTACCTGAAGGAGCAGGATCATGGTCTTCGAGTTCCGCAAGAGTAGCTACAGCACCGGAGGCGCCAGCGGCACCTGCGTCGAGGTCGCCCTCAACGTCCCCGGCACCCGCGCCATCCGCGACAGCAAGAACCCCGGCGCAGCACCACTGATCTTCGCCCCCTCCGCGTTCGCCGCGTTCCGAACCGCGCTCAAGCGCGGCTCGCTCGACGGCCGACGCACCGGCCAGGAGTGACGAGCATGCCGAGCTCTCCGTCGACGAACTGGCGGAAGTCCAATTACAGCAGTGCACAGACGAACTGCGTGGAGGTGGGCCGATCGGGCGATCTCGCGGCGGTGCGCGACAGCAAGGACCGCAGCGCGGGACACCTCGCGGTGCATCCCGACCGCTGGTCGAGCTTCCTCACCGCGCTCAAGTCCGACCGCTACCCCACCCCCTGATCCACCAGGTGAATGGCCCACCCGCCCCAGCAGACTGGGCGAATGGGCCATTCACCTGCGGTGGTGGCGGTGATCAGGAGAGGAAGCGCTCCAGGGCGTCGGCGCCCGCGGGGGCTCCGCCGCTGGTGAGGACGGCTTCGCGCATCTCGGCGAGGTTGGCGCGGATCCGCTCGTCGGCGGCGACCTCGTCCACCGTGGCGCGCAGCAGTTCCGGCGTGACCTCGTCGGCTTGCAACCGCTTGCCGAGCCCGAGCTCCTGCGCGCGGTCGGCGTTGGCCTCCTGCTCCGGCATCTGCGGGAACGCGATCGGCGGCACGCCGTAGTACAGCGTCTCCATCGTCGAGTTCATGCCGGTGTGGGTGAGGAACGCGGTGGCGTGCTGGAGCACCGCGAGCTGCGGGAAACTCTTGCGCACCTCGAAGTTCTCCGGGATCTCACCCAGGTCGGCTTCCTGCACGACCTTGCCGATGGACATCGCGACCTGCCAGCCGGAGTCGCGGAACGCCTCGATGCACAGCCGGAAGAACTCGGGGCGCTGGTTGAACACGGTGCCCAGCGAGATGAACAGCAGCGGCTGGTCGCCGTGCTTCGGCTTCCAGTCGACGATGCCGCGCTGCCCGACGGACGGGCCGATGAACTCGAAGCGGTCGTCGAAGGTCTCAGCCCGCAGCTGGAACTTCTTCGGCAGGAACACCAGGTTCAGCGGCGACGGCTTCGCCTGGCCGAACGAGGACGGGTCGAAGGTGACGCCGAACTCGGTGGTGAGCTCCTTCATCCGCTTCGCGAAGTCCTGGAGCACCGGGTGGTTCGGGTCGAAGGGGTTCTCGTCGTCCTTCTTCACCATCAGGTCGCGCAGCGAGAAGTGCTCGTTGCCCGCGAAGTGCGGGATGAGCGACACCTCGGGCACGCCCAGCTTCTCGGCGAGCATCGGGCCGGTGGCCTCGGCCTGGTCGAAGCACACCGCGTCCGGCAGGTCCTGGCGGAAGTGCTCGACGAGCTTCGGGAACGACCGCTGGATGTCCTCGATGCGGAACTCCAGCATCGGGGCCATCGCCTCGGGCGTGAACTTCGCGAAGTTGGTGGGCATCTCGGGCATCACGGTGCCGGTGTCGAACAGGGTGGCGCCGGCGGCCTGGACGGCGTCGTGGAATTCGGGACCGATGGCGTAGGTGACGCGGTGGCCGCGGCGGACCAGTTCCTCCACCAGCGGCAGCGTCGGGTTGACGTGTCCGTGCGCGGTCATGCTGACGAACGCGAAGTGCTTGCTCATGTTCCCCTCGGATGAAGCTTGCCCGGACCGGCCCATCACCGCCGCGCCCGATCGACCTACCCCATGGTCCTCCGAACGCGCCGGTGAAAAAAGGTGTTTTCCGCAACCAATTACTTTCACGGCGCGGCGCGGAGTGCGACAGTGAGCCGTTGACCTGCGAGAATACCCAGCCTCAAGCGGCTGGTGTGATCCGCGCCGCTGCCCGGACGAGGCCGGACGAACCGGACGGCGACCCGGCTCGCCCGGGCGGGAACATGATCGCGGAGTAGCGTTCCGGCATGCCGACACCAGCCCAGCAGTTGATCCCCGGCGCCCTGCAGCGCTTCGGCGCCCGGGTGCACGCGATCGAGGACCACCAGTGGCGCGGCCCGACGCCGTGCACCGCGTGGACCGTCCGCGACCTCGTCGGCCATCTCGTCGGCGAACACCGGTGGGCCCCGCACCTGCTCGCCGGGGAGACCATGGAGCAGGTCGGCGACCGCTACGACGGCGACCTCCTCGGCGACGACCCGGTGCGCGCGTGGGACGCGGCCGCCCGCGACTCCCGCGCGGCGTGGGAGGCCGCCGACCTGTCCGGGACCGCCCGGTTCTCCTTCGGCGAAGCGCCGATGACCACCTACGCCGAGCAGATGCTCATCGACCTCACCGTGCACGGCTGGGACCTGGCGCGCGCCACCGGGCAGCCCGAGGACCTCGACCCGGCCGCCGTCGACCTCGGCCTCGCCTACGCGCGGCCCAACGCCGACCGGATGGCGGGCCTCGGCATCATCGCCACCCCCGTCCCCACCAACAGCCCCGACCCGGCCGTGCAGCTCCTCGCCCTCCTCGGCCGCCGCGCCTGACCGCCCGACGCCGAAAACCCGCCCGGCGGGCCATGGCTCCTTCCTGTCAGCGGCGAAGCCGCTGAGCAGCGACCACGCACGCAGCCGCACGATCACCGCGTCCAGCCC
>NZ_JBEYUS010000024.1:0-78493 GCF_040643635.1 Saccharopolyspora sp. NPDC047091 | reverse complement strand
CCGCTGAGCAGCGACCACGCACGCACCCGGCACCGCAGCAGGTTCTCAGCTGCTTCCTCGCGAGGACAGCGATTTCTCATGTGGCGGAGCCACCTGCGAAATCGATCCCGCAGCGAGGAAGCAGCTGAGGTTCCGCCACCCGACCACTACGCAGCAGAAGTGGGATGCCGGTTCAGGCCAGGACGATGCGGCCGAGCTCGGCGGGACCGGACAGCAGCGGGTGCTTCGGGAGCACGCGGACCGTGTAGCCGGCCGGACCGGCGTGCGGCAGCGTCACCGTCGCCTCGTAGTCGCCGTCCGGGCCGGGTCGCATGGACTCGGTGATGAACTCGTGCAGCTTGTCCGCGTCGTCCACCCGGCCCACCACCACCTCGACGTCCACATCGGACGGTGCCAGCCCGGCGAGGTCGACCTCCGCGCGCACCGTGATCCGCCCGCCCAGCAGCGGGGTCGCGCCGCCCGACACCGACATCCGGGTGGCACCGATCCGCACCGAACCCCACGCCGAACCGAGCCGCGCCCCGTACTCGGCGAGCTCCTTCGCGCCCCGGTGGTCGTGCTCGGTCATGGCCTGCGCCGACCGCGCCGCCGGACCGTAGTAGCGGTCCACGTACTCGCGGACCATCCGGGACGCCTGCACCCGCGGGCCGAGGGTGGCGAGGGTGTGGCGCACCATCGACATCCACTTGCCGGGGACGCCGTCGGCGCTGCGCTCGTAGAACGTGGGGGCGACACCGGTGGCGATGAGCTCGTACAGCGCGGCCGCCTCCAGGTCGTCGCGCCGGTTCTGGTCGGTGACGCCGTCGGCGTTCGGGATCGCCCACCCGTTCTCGCCGTCGAACAGCTCGTCCCACCAGCCGTCCCGCACCGACAGGTTCAGCGCGCCGTTCAGCGCCGCCTTCATCCCGGAGGTGCCGCAGGCCTCCAGCGGCCGCACCGGGGTGTTCAGCCACACGTCGCAGCCGGACACCAGGTACCGGGCCAGCGACATGTCGTAATCCGGCAGGAACACGATGCGGTGACGCACTTCGGGGTCGTCGGCGAACCGGGTGATCTGCTGGATCATCGCCTTGCCGCCCTCGTCGGCCGGGTGCGACTTCCCGGCCACCACCAGCTGCACCGGCCGTTCCGGGTCCAGCAGCAGCCGCCGCAGCCGTTCGGTGTCGCGCAGCATCAGGGTGAGCCGCTTGTAGGTCGGCACCCGGCGGGCGAAACCGATCGTGAGCACGTCCGGGTCGAACACCGAATCGCACCAGCCGAGCTCCAGGTCGGAGGCGCCGCGCTGCAACCAGGCCTGCCGCAGCCTGCGCCGCACCTCGTCCACCAGCCGCTGCCGCAGCGAACTGCGCAGCTCCCACAGCAGCGGGTCGCTCACCGGTTCCATCCCGCGCAACCCCGCCCCGCTGTCCATTTCGGACTCGCCGAGCAGCTTGCCGAGCTCCCGCGCCGACCAGGTGGGCCCGTGCACCCCGTTCGTCACCGACCCGATCGGCACCTCCTCGACGCCGAAACCGGGCCACAGCCCGCGGAACATGGTGCGCAGCACCCCGCCGTGCAGCGCCGACACCCCGTTCGCGCGCTGCGCCAGCCGCAACCCCATGTGCGCCATGTTGAACATGCCCGGCTTGTCGCCGGCGCCGAGCGCCAGCACCCGCTCCGTCGGCACCCCCGGCAGCAGCGCCTGCGAGGAACCGTCGCCGAAGTAGTGCCGCACCAGGTCCACCGGGAACCGGTCGATGCCCGCCGGAACCGGGGTGTGCGTGGTGAACACGGTGCCCGCGCGCACCGCGGCCACCGCCTCGTCGAAGTGCAGGCCCGGCGCCCCGTGCAGCTCGCGCACCCGCTCCAGGCCGAGGAAACCGGCGTGGCCCTCGTTGGTGTGGAACACCTCCGGCTCCGGGTGCCCGGTCAGCTCGCAGTAGGCGCGCAGCGCCCGCACCCCGCCGATCCCGGCGAGGATCTCCTGCCGGATGCGGTGGTCCGCGTCGCCGCCGTAGAGCCGGTCGGTGGTGCCGCGCAGGTCGTCGTCGTTGTCCGGCAGGTCCGTGTCCAGCAGCAGCAGCGGAACCCGGCCTACCTGCGCCTTCCAGATCCGGGCGCGCAGCTCCCGCCCGCCCGGCATCGCCACCCGCACCAGCAGCGGCTCGCCGGACGGTTCGGTGAGCACCTCCAGCGGCAGGCCCTTCGGGTCCTGCACCGGGTAGTGCTCCTGCTGCCAGCCCTCCGCGGACAGCGCCTGCCGGAAGTAACCGGAGCGGTAGAACAGGCCCACCCCGATCAGCGGCACCCCCAGGTCCGACGCCGACTTCAAGTGGTCGCCCGCGAGCACGCCGAGCCCGCCGGAGTAGTTCGGCAGCGCCTCGCTGACCCCGAACTCCATCGAGAAGTACGCCACCGAGGACGGCAACCCGGCGCCCTCGGCCTGCCGCTGCTGGTACCAGCGCGGCACCGTCAAGTAGTGCCGCAAGTCGTCGTGCACCGCGCGGGTGCGGGCCAGGAAGTCCTCGTCCTGGGCCAGTTCGCGCAGCCGCTCCGCGGGCACCTCCTCCAGCAGCCGCAGCGGATCGCCGCCGACCCGCGCCCACACCTGCGGATCCACCGCGGCGAACAGGTCCTGCGTCGGCGGGTGCCAGGTCCAGCGCAGGTTCGTCGCCAACGTCCCCAGCGCCGCAAGCTGCTCCGGCAGGTGTGCTCGAACGGTGAAACGGTGGACGGCTTTCACGGCGGCTGATCCCATCTCGCGGTCGGTGGAACCGGCGCGGCGTCGCACAGCTCCGACGAGTTCCGCGCCGCCCCGCTGGCGGACGCGTGCCCGCCAGTCTCGCAGCCCGCGGACGCGGCCGCGGACGGCTGATCGATCCGGAGTGCGAAGCTGGCGGGGTGCGCATCCTCCCGTCCGCCGTGCTGGCCCTCGTCCTCGGGGTCGCGGGCTGTTCGCCCGCGGCGCCGCAGCCGCGGCCCGCGCCCGCCCGGGAACCGGCGAACCGGGCCGTCGACCCGGGATTCGTGCACGGCGCCGACGGGGGCGACGCGGACCGGCTCGCCGCCACCGTCATCACCGACGTGCGGGACTTCTGGACCGCGAACCTCCCCGCCGTGGCGGGGAAGGAGTGGCACGACCTGGACGGCGGCTACTTCTCGGTGGACACCGCGCGCGGCGACGGCCGCCCGCCGCCGTGCTCGGGCACCGTGGCGAACCTGGAGGGCAACGCCTACTACTGCGCCTCGGTGGACGCCATCGCCTGGGACCGCGCCGCCCTGCTGCCGGTGCTGCGCGACCACTACGGGGACGCGGCCGTCGCCGTCGTCCTCGCCCACGAACTCGGGCACGCGGTGCAGCAGCGCACCGGAGTGGACGTCGGCGCGGGCGGCGACGCGGCGCGCACCGAAGCGGGCGCGGACTGCTACGCCGGGTCGTTCCTGCGCGCCGCCGCCGACGGGCGCACCGCGCACCTGCGGGTCTCGCCGCAGGACCTGGACGGAGCGCTGCACGCGCTGATCGTGTTCCGCGACCCGATCGGCACCGACGCCTCCGCCGGGGACGCGCACGGCAGCTCCTTCGACCGGATCACCGCGTTCCAGGACGGCTACCGCGACGGGCCCGCCCGCTGCGCCGAACCCGACGTGGAACCCGCCCCCACCGGCGACGGACCCGACGGGCCCAACGCAGCGCTGCCCGCCACGATCGACCGGACCGCGAGCACGGCCCGCGAGTTCTTCGGCGCCCGCATCGCCGCCGCGGGCCGCGCCTGGACCCCGCCGGAGGTGCGCGCCGGGAGCTGCCCCGGCGACCCCGTCGGCTACTGCGCCGACCACGGCACCATCGGCTACGACCCGGCGCGGCTCGACGAGCTGCACCGCGACGTCGGCGACCAGGCCACCGCGACGCTGCTCGCCTCCCGGTACGCGCTCGCCGCGCTCGGCCCGCTCGGACTGCCCACGACCGGACCGGCCGCGGGGACGGCGATCAGCTGCCTCACCGGGGCCTACACCGCCGCCGAACGCGTGTCCGCGGGCGATCTGGACGAAGCCGTCGAATCGCTGCTGGTCACCGACGCGGTCTCCCGCGACGCCACCTCTCGCGACGCGGCCTCCCGCGACGCCGACGGCGGGCGGCTCACCGGCGCGCAGCGCGCCGACGCGTTCCGGGACGGGCTGCTGCACGGCCCGGACCGCTGCGGCTGAACGCCGGGCCGCCGGAACGACCGGGCACGGGGTCGGGGGCACCGGCGGACCGGAGCACCACGGTCCGGCCCCGACAGGCCGGAGCACCTGAATCGGGCACCGGCGGACCGGGGCACCCAGAATCCGGGCACCGGCGGACCAGGACACCGGCGGACCGGAACACCGAGATCGGGACACCGGGCTCGGGGACACCGGGCTCGGGGACACCGGGCTCGGGGACACCGGCCTCGCGGGCACGCGGATCGACGGCCCGGACCGATCGCAGCGGGTGATCACCGCGGCCGCACCGGCACCGCCCGGCCGGCGCCCACATCGTGGGAGGACTCGGCCGGGGTATGGCCGAGAACCCCGGTGACGTGCCACGATCCCGACGTGCCGGATTCGCTGCTGACTCGTGATCGCGTGATCGACCTGTTCCTGGTCGTCACTTCCGCCTGTCACTGACCGCAACTCCCCGTGGACCCGCTCGGGTCGACGGCGCGGCACCACCTGAACCCCGGACCCGCCCGCCCTGCCGCGGACGCACGCGGTCCGGCTCCCGCCGATCGGCCCGTTCCCGATTCAGCTCGCGAACGAAGGAACGGAAACACCCATGTCCGCACCCACGCACATCTCGCAGTACACCCCCACCGAGGAGATCCCCGAACTCGGCGCGTTCGAGCTGCACCCCGCGCTCGACCTGCCGCTGCTGCGGGACTGGATCCGGCCGGACCACGACCTGTGGACGCCGAAGGAGCTGCGCGACCTCACCACGCTGGCCATCACCGAGCTCACCGGCTCGCTGCTGGACCTCGTCGAAGTGCACGACGAGGAGCGCTGGTGGGCACGGCTCGGCCTCACCGCGGGCGTCGAGCTGTGGCTGCTGTCCTGGGCGCCCGGCCAGGGCACCCACCCGCACGACCACGGCGGCGCGTCCGGCTCGTTCGCCGTGCTGTTCGGCGAGGTCCGCGAGGACTACCGCTACCCGTCCGGCCCGATCCGCACCGCGCAGCACGGCACCGGCGCCTCCATCGGCTTCGGCGCGGGCCGCGCGCACCAGGTGCGCAACACCGGCGCGGTGAACGCGGCGAGCGTGCACGCCTACTCGCCGCCGCTGCTGCCGGTGCGGCACTACTCCGACCTGACCGACGTGCCGCCCGTCGCGCCGCAGCCGGCGGGCCCGATCCGGACGGCAACCCGATGAGCGAGGTCACCGTGCCCCAGCAACGCACCCACCCCGACGACGCCCCCGGCTTCGGCCCGTACGGCATCGAGCACCTGCTCGGCGACGCCCGCGGCGAACTGGACCGGGTCGACCCGCAGCGGGCGGCGGAGCTCCAGCGCGACGGCGCCCTGCTGATCGACATCCGCCCGCAGGCGAACCGGCTCGCCGAAGGCGAGATCCCCGGCGCGCTCACCGTGGAACGCATCGTCCTGGAATGGCGGCTGGACCCGTCCAGCCCGCACCGGCTCGACGGCCTGCGCGTCGACCAGCCGGTGATCCTGGTCTGCAACGAGGGCTACGCGTCCAGCCTCGCCGCCGCGCAGGCCCGCGAGCTCGGCCTCGGCCGGGCCACCGACCTGGTCGGCGGTTTCCGGGCCTGGGCGGCCGCCGGGCTGCCCGTCGTCGAAGGCGGCCGCGCACCCGTCGGCTGAGCACCCTGGTGAACGGACCGTTCGCCCGATCCCGCGGGACGAACGGTCCGTTCGCGCGGCCGCAGGTCGGCCCCGCCGCAAGCGCGTGGTGCGGGACCGGAAGAATGAGGTCCCGGAGGGGATCCGCCGGTGATCGCAGGCGGTCAGAACGCGCCCGGAACCGTGCGCAGAGCGGCCGGCAACGGCTGGGAGGTGGACGTGGACGACCTGGTCATCCGGATGGACGGTGTCGGAGTCCGGCGCGGCGGGAACGCGCTGCTGTCCGACGTGAACTGGTCGGTGGAACTCGACGAGCGCTGGGTGGTGCTCGGCCCGAACGGCGCGGGCAAGACCACGCTGCTCCGGCTCGCCGCCGCCGAACTGCACCCGTCGGACGGCACCGTGGACGTGCTCGGCGAACGCATGGGCCGCGTCAACGTCTTCGAGCTGCGCCCGCGCATCGGCCTCACCTCGGCCTCGCTCGGCTCCCGCGTGCCCGGCGACGAGCTCGTGCGGGACGTCGTCGTCAGCGCCGGCTACTCGGTCCTCGGCCGGTGGCGCGAGGAGTACGACGACATGGACACCGACCGGGCCGCGGAACTGCTGGAGCTGCTCGGCGTCGCGCACCTCGCGGACCGCGCGTTCGGCACCCTGTCCGACGGGGAGCGCAAGCGCACCCTGATCTCCCGCGCGCTGATGACCGACCCGGAGCTGCTGCTGCTGGACGAACCGGCCGCCGGGCTGGACCTCGGGGGCCGCGAAGACCTGGTGGCGCGGCTGTCCGCACTCGCCCTCGACCCCGACGCGCCCGCTTCGGTGCTGGTCACCCACCACGTCGAGGAGATCCCGCCCGGGTTCACCCACGGGCTGCTGCTGCGCGACGGCATGATCGTGGCGCAGGGGATGCTGGACGACGTGCTCACCGAGGACAACCTGGCGAAGACCTTCGACCAGGACCTGGAGCTGCAGCGCAGCGGCGACCGCTTCTTCGCCCGCAGGCGCGCCTGACCGCACCCGCGAACCGGGCCCCGCTCCCAGCCGGAGCGGGGCCCGTCGCGTCTCGGACCCGCCGTGAGATCAGCGCCACTGACGGTGCCCGCCGCGCGGGATAGCCTGCGGGCAAGCAGCGGTTTCGACGAGGAGGTTGCGGCGTGGGCGAGTTCGTCAGGCTCGAAGTGGAAGGCGGCATCGGCACGATCCGGCTGGACCGGCCGCCGATGAACGCGCTGAACCGGCAGATCGAGCAGGAGCTGAAGGACGTGGCCGCCGAGGCCGCCACGCACCCCGACGTGCGCGCGGTGATCGTCTACGGCGGCGAGAAGGTCCTCGCCGCGGGTGCCGACATCAAGGAGATGGCCGGCATGTCCTACGCGGACATGGCGGGCAAGGAAGCCGACGGCCTGTCCGCGGCGATGAGCGCCGTCGCCGCCATCCCGAAGCCGACCGTCGCCGCCATCACCGGCTACGCCCTCGGCGGCGGGTTCGAACTGGCGCTGAGCTGCGACCGGCGCATCGCGGGCGAGGGCGCGAAGGTCGGCCAGCCGGAGATCCTGCTCGGCGTCATCCCCGGCGCAGGCGGCACCCAGCGGCTCGCCCGCCTCGTCGGCCCGAGCAAGGCGAAGGACATCATCTTCTCCGGCCGGTTCGTGAAGGCACCCGAAGCGCTCGAACTCGGTCTCGTCGACGAGGTCGTCCCGGGCGACGAGGTGTACGCGGCCGCGCGGAAGTGGGCCGAGCAGTTCGCGAACGGCCCGGTGCACGCGCTCGCCGCCGCCAAGGCCGCCATCGACGGCGGCCTCGACGTGGACCTGGCCAGCGGGCTGCGGCTGGAGACGCAGATCTTCGCCGGTCTGTTCGCCACCGAGGACCAGAAGATCGGCATGCGCTCGTTCGTCGAGAACGGGCCGGGCAAGGCCGAGTTCACCGGCCGCTGATCGGCACACCCCCGTCGCACGCCCCGCTCGCCCTCCCCGGCGGGCGGGGCGTTCGCGCGGACTAGAGTGCTGCGCGTCCGAGCAGCGCGTGGCAGGGAGATCCGGAGTGGCGTACGCCTTCGACCTGGACGACGTGGCGTTCCTGCGCTCCCCCGCCGGGGTCGAGGCCGTCGCCGCGCTGTCCGGGCGGCCGCTGACCACCGGCTCCCGGCTCGCCGACGTCGCCGCCGCCCGCGCCGCCGCGGGCCCGCGGTTCGCGGCCGCCGCGCTGGAGACCGCGGTGCTGCGCGGCAAGGCCGCGGCGAAGCTCGACGGCACCGCGGACTGGTTGTTCACCGGCGACGCGCTGCAGCAGGCCACCACCACCGCCGTCGCCCGGCACCGCGCCCGCCGCCTCGCCGGGCGGGACGTGCACGACGTGACCTGCTCGATCGGCGCGGACCTGCGGGAGATCGCCCGCGTCGCCGACCGCTGCCTCGGTTCCGACCTCGACGAGGTGCGGCTCGCGATGGCCCGGCACAACCTCGCCGCCGACGGAACCCCCGCCGGATTCGTGCGCGCCGACGCGCTGCGCCCCACCAGCACCGGCACCGCGATCACCGCGGACCCGGCGCGCCGCGACGGCAGCGGGCGCCGCCGCTGGAACCCCGCCGACCTGGTGCCGCCGCTCGACGAACTGCTCGACGTCCACTCCGGACGCGACCTCGTCGTGAAGTGCGCGCCCGGCCTGGACTTCGACGCCGTGCCCGCGCACGCCGAAGTGGAGATCGTGTCGCTCGCCGGGCAGGTGCGGGAAGCCGCGGTGTGGCTCGGCGGGCTCGCCGACCCCGACGTGCGGCGGCGCGCCACCGTGCTGCGCGCCGACGGCACCCGCGACGAGCTCACCGACCGCGAACCGGACGACTGCCCCACCCGCGACGCCGGGCCGTGGCTCGTCGACCCGGACGGGGCGGTGGTGCGCGCCGGACTGGTGCGGCACTACGCGGCGCGGCACGGGCTCGGGCAGCTCGACCCGCGCATCGCCTACCTCACCGGGGACGCGCCGCCGCCCGGCATCCGCGCGTTCCGGGTCCTCGACCACGGCAAGTACTCCGAGAAGGCGCTGCGGGCGCTGCTGCGCGCGCACGACGTCGGACGGCTGGAGATCATGACCCGCGGGGTGGACGTCGATCCGGACGCGCTGCGGCGCAGGCTCAAACCGCGCGGCGGCGCCGAAGCCACCGCGGTGCTCACCCGGGTCGGCAGCACCCCGCACGCCTACCTGTGCCGCGCGGAACGCACCTGATCACTGCCCGACGATGGTGACCTGGCGCGTCTCGTGCGGACCGTCCCAGGTGCGGGGCAGCGGCGTGGTGACCTCCGGCGCGACGATGTCCACGATCGCGTCCAGCGCCGCCTCCGCCTTGCCCACCCACAGGTGCTTGGTGTCGTCGAACCCGTGCACCCGGGCCTGCGGGATCGCGGCGAACCGCTCCCGCGCCTCCGGCGGGCGCAGGTAGTCGTCGAACTCCGGCACCAGCGCGTGCACCGGCTTCCCGGAGTCGCCCCAGGCCCGCAGGTCGTCCTCGGTGCTCCAGCGCAGCGGCGGCGAGATCAGGATCGCGCCGCGCACCAGCGGATCCAGCCCGTGCACCAAGGTCAGGTCGGTGCCGAACGACCAGCCGACCAGCCACACGTCCGGCAGGTCGTGGAACTCGGCGTACTCCAGGGCGGCGGCCACGTCGAACCGCTCCGCACCACCCGAGTCGAACTCGCCCTCGCTGCGGCCCGCCTCGCTGGCCGTGCCCCGCGTGTTGAACCGCAGCACCGCCAGGTCGGCCAGCGCGGGCAGCCGGAACGCCGCCTTGCGGAACAGGTGCGAATCCATCATGCCGCCGTGCGTGGGCAGCGGGTGCAGGCACACCAGGGTGGCCCGCGGCGCGCCGCTCTCCGGCAGCGCCAGCTCACCGATCAACCGCAGCTCGTCCGCGGTGTGCAAGGTGATCTGCTCCCGCTTCGCGGGCAGCGCGGTGTTGGCGCGGATCTCGGTGCTCATCCCCGCGATCCTCCCACGCGAGCCGGGTGCGATCGCTGTGAGCTTCCAGTCAGGACCAGCGCCGCGTCGGGCCCCGCCGGGCCCTCGCCTGCCAGCAGGAGCTGTGCCAATGCCTGCGGTCCGCCACATCGCCCTGCTCGTCCGCGGGCCACGCCACGACGTGCCCCACGCCCGGCCGCACCTCGTGGTCGCAGCCGGGGCAGCGGTAGGTCTTGGTGGCCTGCGCCGCGGGCACCGTGCGCACCACCCACTCGCCGTCCGGGCCTTCCTCCACCCTGGACCAGCCGAAACCGGCGCCCAGCGGGCGCGGGGACGAACTCCCCCGCTGGCCACCGGTGGGACGTTGTTGGCGGTTGCGGCGCGGCACGCCCCACACCGTAACCGCCCGCGCCGCAGGCGTTAGACCGGCGGCAGCGCCGGCCAAGCGCGCTCCGCGAGCCCCCGCGCGAACTCGCAGGCGTCCAGCCCGTCGCCGTCCGGGTAGGCGACGACGAGCATCGCCACCTCCACCTGATCGGCGCCGGGCGGACCGAACGGGACGTGCCCCGTCTCCGCCGAGCACAGCGGCGTCGACGGGTCGCCACCGACGACGCTCGTCACGGTGCGGCGACCCGCGATCTGCTCCTCCACCGCCGTGGCGTGCAGCACCTCCGGCGGAGCACCGGCCGTGTGCACCAGCTGCACCCGCGGCGCCGTCGCGTCGTCCGGGCCCCACTGGCAGCGGTGGCCGCCCGGCGCCGCCACCGGTTCGGCCTCCTCCAGCCCCGGAACCTGCCGCACCACATCGGTCGGCAGCACCCGGCACGGATCGAGCAGCGCCAGCGAATTCGGCGGGTACGCGCGGTGTTCGACCCGGTGCTCGCGGAGCGCGGTCGCGGCCTGCTCCGCCCCCGCCTGCGCCATCCCGCACAGCTCGACGCCCGGGCCACCGGCGAGCTGGTCGGCGCTCACCAGCACCGACCGGTCCCCCAGCAGCACCCGCCGGGTGCAGTGGCCCGGCAGCGGCGCCTCCTGCGCGATGCGCGGCACCGCCTCGCCCACCACCGGATCGGACCGGCCGGGAGGTTCGGGGGCGAGCTCGCCGACCTTCACCTGCGCGAAGGCACCGTCGTTCGTGCGCACCCGCAGCAGGCAGTAGTCCAACGACACGGTCCCCGCATCGCGCACCTCGCCGAAGCGCGCCAGCGCGGCGTCATCGACCAGCGAACACGGGTCGACGGTGCGGGGATCACCGAGCGCCGCCGCGCGGTCCGCCGCATCGCGATCCGACGCGGGAGCGGGCGACCGCTGCGCGCCTGCGCTGCATCCCGCGGCCAGCACCAGCGACAGCAGCAACACCGGCAGGCCTCGGAACCACGAACGAGACGGCATCGCCTCACCCTAACCGGCCGCCCCACCGCCCCCGCGGCTTCGGGGTCGGGTGGTGGACCCTCGGCTGCTTCCGCCCCCGAGGAATCATCGTCACGACCGTCTCCGCCACCGGAGAAACCACCGCCTTCGCGAGGCAGCAGCCGGGAACCGCGAGGGCCACCGCATGCGTGCTCGCCGCTGCACTTGCGCGAGTCGCGTCCTTTTCCTGTCAGCGGCGAAGCCGCTGAGCCGCCGACCACCCGAGCAACTCGCACCGCCGCGGGTTCTCAGCTGGTTCCTCGCGAGGACAGCGATTTCTCATGTGGCGGAGCCACCTGTGAAATCGATCCCGCAGCGAGGGACCAGCTGAGGTTCCGCCCCCGCCCCGAAGAGCAGAACGAGCCAAGCCTCAATCGCCGAAGTTGGTGCTCACCAGGTCTCGGATCCTGCGCATCGCTTCACCCGCATCGGGGCCCGCGGCGACGAGGGTGACCCGGTCGCCCTTGCGGGCGCCGAGGCCCATCAGGCCCAGCACGCTCGCCGCGTCGGCCTCCGCGTCGTCGAGCCGCACCCGCACGTCCGCCTGCAGCCCGGTGAGGCTGCGGGCCAGCAGCGCGGCCGGACGGGCGTGCAACCCGACCTCGTTGTGCAGCTCCAGCTCCTCGGTGATCGTCTCCCCGGCGGGGGCGGGCTGCTCGATGTCGGACCCGACCCCGGCGGCGACCGCGGCGCGCGCCACCGCGTCCAGGTCCTTGCCGCCCTGCGCCTCGACCGCGGCGGCCACCGCGCCCTCCACCAGCGGCGCGTCCGCGACGATCGCCGTGTCCGGGTCGCCGAGCGATTCCACCGCGAGCTCCGCCGTCATCTGCGCGCTGCCCAGGTCGTAGAGCAGCACCACGCCCGAGCCGGAGTCGGCGTCGGACAGCGCGGCCGACACCTTGTCGAAGTCGGTGCCCAGATCACCCCCGGCCAGCCCGCCCGCGGGCACCACCGCCACCTCCGGCGCCATCTGCGCGGCGAGCTCGGCGACTCCCGCGGCGAGCCGCTCGCTGTGCGACACGATGACCAGACCGACACCCATCACGACCTCGATTCGGCGAACGCGGACAACAGCAGTGCGGTCGAGCGCGCGCCGGGATCCACATGCCCCGCGCTGCGCTCTCCCAGGTAGGACGCCCGGCCCTTGCGGGCGACGAGCGGTTCGGTGGACGCCGCCCCGGTGTGCGCGGCGGCCGCGGCCACCGCCAGCACCCGTTCCGAGCCGGCCCCTTCGGCGGCGGCGGCCGTCGCCGCGTCGACCGCGGGAACCAGCGCGTCCACCATCGTCTTGTCCCCCGGTTCGGCCTTGCCGCGGGCCACCACGCCCTCCAGACCGGCCTGCAACGCCGACACGAGCGCCATCTCGTCCAGCTCGGCCGCGTCGCCCACCGCCGAGGCCGCCCGCAGGAACGCCGTGCCGTACAGCGGGCCGGACGCCCCGCCGACGGTGGAGATCAACGTGGTGGCGACCTGCTTGAGCACCGCCCCCGGCGTCTCCGGCGCCGCCGTGTCCAGCTTCGACACGACCGCGCGGAACCCGCGGTCCATGTTCTCGCCGTGGTCCGCGTCGCCGATCACCCGGTCCAGCTCCACCAGCTCGTCCCGGTGTTCGGCGACCACCGCCGCGCCCGCCCGCAGTGCGGCGATCACGTCCTGTGCCGTGCAACCCATCAGTTCACCCGTCCTCGTCACCAGTGCAGTGCAGCCGTGCGCACCGGGTCGTCCCACAGTTCGGTGAGCTCGTCGTCCAGCTTCAGCAACGTCAGGCTCATGCCCTGCATGTCCAGGCTCGTCGTGTACGGGCCGACCAGCCTGCGGCGCACCCGCACGCCCCGTTCCGCCAGCAGCCGCTCCGCGACGCCGTGCGCCAGGTACAGCTCGATCAGCGGCGTCGTGCCCATCGAGTTCGTGAACAGCAGCACCTCGTCGCCCGCCTCGAACGGCAGGTCCGCCAAGATCGGCTCCAGCAGCCTCGCGACCAGGCCGTCGGCGTTCTCCAGCGGGATGCGCTCCCGGCCCGGCTCCCCGTGGATGCCGATGCCGATCTCCACCTCGTCGTCGACGAGCGTGAAGCTCGGCGTGCCCGCGTGCGGGACCGTCGGACCGGTCAACGCCACGCCCATCGACCGCACCCGGCCCACCACGCGCCGGGCGATCGCCTCGCACCCGGCCAGGTCCACGCCGCGTTCCACCGCCGCGCCGACGATCTTCTCCACCAGCACGGTGCCGCCCACGCCGCGCCGGCCCGCGGTGTGCGTCGAGTCCTTCACCGCCACGTCGTCGTCGACGATCACCGCGCGGACATCGGTGCCCTCCAGGCCCGCGAGCTCCGCCGCCGTCTCGAAGTTCAGCACGTCGCCCGTGTAGTTCTTCACCAGCAGCAGCGCGCCCGCGCCCGCCTCCGCCTCGGCGATCGCCGCCTGCACCGCGTCCGGCGTCGGCGAGGTGAACACCGCGCCCGGCACGGCCGCCGTGAGCATGCCCGGACCGACGAACCCGCCGTGCAGCGGCTCGTGGCCCGAACCTCCGCCGGAGATCAACGCGACCCGGCCCGCCTGCGGCGCGTCCGCGCGCACGATCAACGCCGGGTCGGTGCGCACCCGCAGCAGCTCCGGGTGCGCGGCGGCCATGCCGCGCAGCGCATCGCCGACCACCGCCGCCGGATCGTTGATGATCTTCTTCACCGTTGGTCTCCTCGCCGCCGGATCGCGACCGCGGCGCCGCCTGGCCGACGACCGGTCTCGCTGGAACGTTCGGGCGACCCGACCGGATGCGCCCGGAGCAGCCGCCTCCGCACAATCCTCACCCCCACCGGGGCCGCGCGGCACCTCTCGGCCCGCCCGCGGCGCGCAGTCGATCACCCGAGCGGGCAGGTTACGCGGCGTGCCCCCGCAGCACACCGACCACCGCCGGTGCGGACAAGGGAACTCCGCCGTCGCGAAACGAGCGGAAAGGAACCTTCCGGTCACCGGGAACCGCCCGGCCCCGGTGCGAGGAAGGGACCCTTTCGGTCACGGACGACGTCAAGGGAACCGTCCTGCCACCCGCGCGAGCAAGGGAACCTTCCGGTCACGGACGAGGCGGGGCCGCTGCTGCGCGCGAGCAAGGGAACCTTCCGGTCACGGCGGAGCACGGACCTCGACGCCCGCAGCCGCCACGGCGGAAGGCATCCACCGGTGCGAGGAAGGGAACCTTCCGGTCACCGCTGCGCAGAAGGGAACCTTCCGGTCACTGGTACGAGGAAGGGAACCTTCCGGTCAGCTGAGCGCGCAGCGGTGCCGTCGGGCCTGGTCAGTCCGGATCGTCCGGCGCGGCAAGGAGACCTCCCGGTCACCACGCGGTGACCGGAAGGCGCCCTCGTCCGGTCAGCGCCCGCGGGTGAGGCGGATCAGCCGCACGACCGCGCGCACCGTGCCCTTGGAGCGGGCGAAGGTCATCGGGTTCAGCGGGATGCGGAACTTGGTGCGGGTCATCGACTGCGGCCGGGCGAACTCGCGCAGTCCGTCCTCGCCGTGGATGCGCCCGAACCCGGAGTCACCGACGCCGCCGAACGGCAGCGCGGGCACCGCGGCGAACGCGATGACCGAGTTGACCGCGACCATCCCGGCCCGCAGCTTCCGCCCGAGCTCGACCCCGCGGGAGCGCGAGAAGACGGTCCCGCCGAGGCCGTAGTCGCCCTGGTTGGCGAGCTCGACGCCTTCGTCCGCGTCGCGCACGCGTTCCACCACGAGGGTGGGGCCGAAGGTCTCGTCGACCGCCGCCGCGGAGCCGGCCGGGACGTCGACGAGCACCACCGGTTCGACGAACGGGGGCCGCACCGAGTCCTTGCCGCCGACGACGGCCCGCGCTCCCCCGTCGAGCGCCTCGTCGACGTGCCTGCGGATCACCTCGACCTGGGAGGGCATGGTGATCGGCCCGAGGTCGGCGCCGGGCTCCCCGCCCGGCCGGAGCTTCTTGGCGCGTTCGGCGACGAGTTCGAGGAACCGGTCTGCGACCGCCTCCACCACGAACACCCGCTCCACGCCGATGCAGGTCTGCCCGGCGTTGGACATGCCGCCCCAGACGGCGGCTTCGGCGGCGGCCTTGAGGTCGGCGTCGGAGTCGACGATGAGCGCGTCCTTGCCGCCGCACTCGACCAGCACCGGGGTCAGCGTCTCCGAACAGGCCGCCATCACGCGCTTGCCGGTGGCGGTGGAGCCGGTGAACGCCACCTTGTCCACGCCGGAGGCGCACAGCGCGGCACCGGTGTCGCCGAAGCCGGTGGTGAGGGCGAGCACGGGGTGCTCGGGTACGACCTCGGCGAAGCTGTCCACCAGCCAGCGGCCGACGCCGGGGGTGAGTTCGCTGGGCTTGAACACCACCGAGTTGCCCGCCGCGAGCGCGTAGGCGATCGATCCCATCGGTGTGAACGCCGGGTAGTTCCACGGGCCGATGACGCCGACGACGCCGAACGGAACGTATTCGACGGTGGCGGCCTGGTTGGCCATCAGCACGCCGGAGCCGACCTTGCGGCGCCGCAGCACCTTCTCGGCCTTGTTCGCCGCCCAGTGCAGGTGGTCGATCACCAGCACCAGTTCGAGCCGGGCGTCGTCGAGCGGTTTGCCGGTCTCGGAACAGATCACCCCGGCGAGCTCGTCGATGCCGCGCACCAGCAGCGCGCGCCACTGGTCGAGTCGTTTCTTCCGCTCCGCGAAGCCGAGTTCCGCCCACCACCGCCCGGCGACCCGGGCGGATTCGACGATCTCGTTGACCTCGGTGGCGTCGTGCAGCGGGTACCGGCCCACGACTTCGCCGGTACGCGGGTCGAGCGAGTCGAACGTGGTCTGCGCTGAGCTCGCTGCGGCCATCGGCTCGGCCTCGCCGCTGGCGGTCCGGGTCATGTGCTGCCTCCCACCGTGTCAATGGTCGTTGTGAATCGGCAGCCTACGGAAATCCCGCGCTCAGCGGCAGGTTCTGCGGACGAATGCCGGGTTCGCATGTGAACGGCGCGAAGTCCTGGCCCGGCCGGACGGTCGCCCCGACCCGCCGCCGGTCCGCCGCGCACCGGCGGCGCGGCAGGGGCTCGGCAGAGCGCGGAACCGGGCCGCGCCGCCAGCCCGGGGCGTGCGAAAGCGGCGCCGCCGACCAGGCCGAAGGCCGTGGGTCGACGACGCCGCGTGCGGGCCGGTGCTCCGGCCGGAGAAAGGGCCGGAGCGTCCCGGTCAGTGCTCGGTCGCGGGCTCCTCCGCGACGTCCGCAGGCACCACGATGGGCCGCAACCGGACCCACAGGGCGAACAGGACGGCGAACACGAGCATGCCGACCCCGCTCCAGAGGTTGATGTTCATGCCCGCGGCCTTCGCCACGTCTTCGGGGCTCGCGGTGGCCCCGAGCACGGTGAGCACCAAGCCGTACAGGAAGAACAGCACGGCGATGATCAATCGGATGTCGAAGGCGCCCGCGGTGCGCTTGCTTGTCTCAGTGGCCATGGGGTTCCTCCGGTCAGCCGAAGACGATGTTGAGCACGATGGTGATCACCAGGACGATGCCCGCCATCAGGCCGGGCTTGCGGTACCAGCCCGCGTCCTCGCCCGAAGTGGAGGCCTGCAGCTTGGTGCGCGGCGTGAGCGAGTACACCAGGCCGACCAGTTCCGCTTCCGGCTTCGGCCGCGTCACCAGGCTGACCACCACGCTGACCACGATGTCGACCACGAACGCGGCACCGGCGCCGACGAAGCTCGCGCCCTGGCCCGGCAGGTCCAGCACGCCGACCTCGGAGAGGCCGAACACCGCGATGGCGGAGACGGTACCCAGCACCAGACCGAGCCAACCGGCGGTCGGGGTCATCCGCTTCCAGAACATGCCGAGGATGAACGTGGCGAACAGCGGCGCGTTGAAGAACGAGAACAGCTGCTGCAGGTAGTCCATCAGGTTGGAGTACCCGGAGGCGATGAACGCGGTGCCGACGGCGATCACGGTGGCGCCGACGGTGACCCAGCGGCCCATCTTCAGGTAGTACTGGTCCGGCCGGTCCTTGGCGATGTACGCCTGCCAGATGTCGTAGGTGAACACCGTGTTGAACGAGCTCAGGTTCGCCGCCATGCCGGCCATGAACGAGGCGAGCAGACCGGCCAGCGCCACGCCGAGGATGCCGTTGGGCAGCAGGTCGCGCATCAGCAGCAGGATCGCGTCGTTGTAGTCCACGCTGCCGGTCTCGGTCGCCTTGTAGGCGACGAGCTCCTGCACCGCCACGCCCGCGATCATGCCGGGGATGATGACGATGAACGGGATCAGCAGCTTGGGGAAGGCGCCGATGATCGGCGTGCGCTGGGCCGCGGACATGCTCTTGGACGCCATCGCCCGCTGCACCTCGACGAAGTTCGTCGTCCAGTAGCCGAAGGCGAGCACGAAGCCGAGGCCGAACACGATGCCCAGCACGCTCAGGAAGCTGTTGGTGAAGCCGGTGAGCTCGGTGCCCGGCCACGCCGAGAGCTGCTCGGCCCCGCCGGGGCTGGCGCTGATCTTCTCGACCAGGCCGTCCCAGCCGCCGACCTTGTGCAGGCCGACCAGGGTCAGCGGCAGCAGCGCCGCGACGATCACGAAGAACTGCAGCACCTCGTTGTAGATCGCCGCCGACAGCCCGCCGAGCGCGGTGTAGGTGAGCACGATCGCGGCGGCCGCCAGCACGGAGACCCACAGCGGCCAGCCCAGCAGCACGTTCACGATGCTGGCCAGCAGGTACAGGTTGACGCCCGCGATGAGCACCTGGGCGACGGCGAAGCTGATGCCGTTGACCAGGTGGGCCGGCTTCCCGAACCGCCGCAGCATGAATTCGGGGACGCTGCGGACCTTCGAGCCGTAGTAGAACGGCATCATCACGATGCCGAGGAACAGCATCGCGGGGACCGCACCGACCCAGAAGTAGTGCATGGTCGGCATGCCGTACTCGGCGCCGTTCGCCGACATGCCGATGATCTCGATCGCGCCCAGGTTCGCCGCGATGAAGGCCAACCCCGTCACCCACGCGGGCAAGGCACGCCCGGACAAGAAGAAGTCCAAGCTCGTGGAAACCGAGCGCCGGGCGAGATAGCCGATGCCGAGCACGAACGCGAAGTACAGCGCGAGCAGCACGTAGTCGACCGCGCTGGCATCGAGCCGCAACTCTTCTTGGGCTAGCACGTTCACGGCCACCCCACCTCCAGACCCAACAAAGTCCAACGATAATCACCACCCGATCGGCGGCAGACGGACACTACCGCACAGTGGGACCACTCACACTGGACCGATACCAATTCGTTGAGCGTCACCTTTCGGGGGTATCGACACTCCCCCGAGCAGCGGAAACATCACGGACAGTCAGCCGCCGGACCAGCACTCGACAACCACCACGAACCGACGCCGATCCGACGCGGACGGTGAATCCACCACCCCCGCGCGGGCGCAGTCCACAGGAGACAACGGAAATCAACCCGAGTCGCCGACAGCACGTCCCGCCCCGGCCGGATCACGCGCCCGCGCGCACCCCGGGACGACGACACCGCGGCGGGCGGTGCGCGCGGAGGCGCCGCCGGACCTCGCCGACCCCGCCGACCCCGCCGAACACCTGGCGCCGGCACGACCGGGACCGATGGGGCGGAGCTGCCGGGACGAACCCGGAGGAACACGAAGGGCGCGGAACACCGGACTGATCATGACTCCAGTGTTCCGCGCCCGACCGCGGAAATCATCACTCAGCGGAGTGAACAAACGTTCGAACGGCGGTGGACGAGGCCGCTCAGAACAGCCGGAACTCGTCCGGCTCGATCCCGCGCAGCTGGTCGTAGTCCAAGGTCACGCAGCGGATGCCGCGGTCCTCGGCCAGCGTCCGCGCCTGCGGCTTGATCTGCTGCGCGGCGAACACGCCCGCCACCGGCGACAGCAGCGGGTCCCGGTTCAACAGCTCCAGGTAGCGGGTCAGCTGCTCCACCCCGTCGATCTCGCCGCGGCGCTTGATCTCGACCGCGACGCTGGAGCCGTCCGAATCCCGGCACATCAGGTCGACCGGGCCGATCGCGGTGGGGAACTCGCGGCGCACCAGCGACCACCCGTCGCCGAGCGTCGTCACGTGCTCGGCGAGCAGCTGCTGCAGGTGCGCCTCCACCCCGTCCTTGACCAGGCCGGGTTCCGGACCGAGCTCGTGCTTGGAATCGTGCAGCACCTCTTCGAGGCTGATCACCAGCTTTTCGCCGGCCTTGTTCTGCACCGTCCACACGCCGGGATCCTCGATGAGCCAGCACGGCGGGCTCATCCAGTTCAACGGCTTGTAGGCGCGGTCGTCGGAGTGCACCGAGACCGAACCGTCCGCCTTCACCAGCAGCAGGCGCTGCGCCATGGGCAGATGCGCGGTGAGGCGGCCGACGTAATCGACCTTGCAGCGAGCGATGACAAGACGCACCCGGCACAGGGTACGGGCGGCGATCACGATGTCGAGCACCCATGCCGGTTCAGGGCAGGCGAACCTTCGAAAGATCACCAGTCGCATCGGGTCTACCGTGCGTTCCCGTGTCGTACGCCCAGCTGTTCACCCGAGTCAAACCGGTCGAGCGCATCGCCGACGACGGCTCGCACACCGCGCTGCACCGCACGCTCGGACTGGTGCCGCTCATCGCGCTGTCGGTCGGTGCCACCCTCGGCACCGGCATCTTCGTGGTGCTCGCGGAAGCCGCGCCCGCCGCGGGACCGGCCGTGGTGGTGTCGTTCGTGCTCGCCGGACTCGCCGCGCTCTGCTCCGCGCTGTCCTACGCCGAGCTGGCGGGCAGCGTCCCCGTCTCCGGCTCGGCCTACTCCTACGCGTACGCCACGCTCGGCGAGCTCGTCGCCTGGGTCTGCGGCTGGTGCCTGCTGCTGGAGTACGGCGTCTCGGTGGCCGCGGTCGCGGTCGGCTGGGGCGGCTACCTCAACGAGTTCCTGCGCGGCACCATCGGGCTCACCCTGCCCGACGCGCTGTCCGCGCCACCCGGCGAAGGCGGCGTGGTCAACGTGCCCGCCGTCATCGTGGTGCTGCTCGCCACGGCCGTGCTGATGATGGGCGTGCGGGAGAGTGCCGCCGTCACCACCGCCACCACGCTGCTCAAGATCGGCGTGCTGGTGTTCTTCGTCTGCGTGGCGCTGACCGCGTTCCGCTCCGACAACCTCACCCCGTTCGCGCCCGCGGGCGTCGCCGGGATCTCCGCGGGCGCGTCCGCGGTGTTCTTCTCGTTCATCGGCTTCGACGCCGCCTCCACCGCCGGTGAGGAGGCGCGGAACCCGAAGCGGGACCTGCCGCGGGCCATCATGATCTCGCTGGCGATCGTCACCCTGGTCTACGTCGTCGTCGCGTTCGCCGCCGTCGGCGCCGTCGGCACCGACGTGCTCGGCGGCTCGGACGCCTCG
Source organism: Saccharopolyspora sp. NPDC047091 (assembly GCF_040643635.1). Lineage (NCBI taxonomy): Bacteria > Bacillati > Actinomycetota > Actinomycetes > Pseudonocardiales > Pseudonocardiaceae > Saccharopolyspora > Saccharopolyspora sp. NPDC047091. Next base: position 57,946 of record NZ_JBEYUS010000024.1, on the reverse strand, counting down.
CTGGCCACCGCGCTGGAGATCGTCACCGGGCAGGGCTGGCCCGCGGTGCTGCTGGCCTTCGGCGCCGTCGTCGCCATCGCCTCCGTGGTGCTCACCGTGCTGTACGGGCAGACCCGCATCCTCGTGTCGATGTCCCGGGACGGCCTGATGCCCGCGAAGCTGTCCGCGGTCAACCGCCGGGCCGTGCCCGCGCACAACACCATGATCGTCGGACTGCTGGTGGCCGCCCTCGCCTCCGTGGTGCCGCTGAGCAGCCTCGCCGACGCCACCAGCATCGGCACGCTCGTCGCGTTCGGCGTCGTCAACATCGGCGTCATCGTGCTGCGGCGGCGCAAACCCGACCTGGAACGGTCCTTCCGCACCCCGCTGATGCCGTGGGTGCCGCTGCTCGGGGTCGCGCTGTGCGCCTACCTGATCCTCGGGCTGGACTGGATCACCTGGCTGGTCTTCGGGATCTGGATGGTGGCGGGGCTGGCCGTGTACCTCGGGTACGGGCTGCGGCGGTCGAAGCTCAACTGAGCCGGGGTGGCAGGAAGGTTCCCTTCCGCGCACCCGTGACAGGAAGGTTCCCTTCCGCGCACCCGTGACAGGAAGGTTCCCTTCCGCGCACGGCGCGCGATCAGCGCGCGGCGGGGCGGTGCACGATGGGCGGATGCGCACGACGAGCAGCCGCGAGGTGTACGCGAACGCGTGGATGACCGTCCGGGAGGACGGCATCCGCCGCCCCGACGGGTCCGACGGGATCTACGGCGTGGTGGACAAACCGGACTACGCGTTGATCATCCCGCTGGACGGCGACCGGATTCACCTGGTCGAGCAGTTCCGCTACCCGCTGGGCCGGCGCCGCTGGGAATTCCCGCAGGGCACCGCGCCGGACCGCGCCGAAGTGGACACCGCCGAACTCGCCGCCCGCGAACTGCGGGAGGAGACCGGGCTGCGCGCCGCGCGGCTCACCGACCTGGGGCAGCTGGACGTGGCGCCGGGCATGTCCAGCCAGCGCGGCCGGGTCTACCTGGCGACCGGGCTCACCGCGGGCGAGCACGAGCGGGAACCGGAGGAGCAGGACATGCGGGCGGCCTGGTTCGACCGCGCCGAATTCGAGCGGATGATCCGCGGCGGCGCGATCACCGACGCCCAGTCCATCGCCGCCTACCAGCTGCTCTGCTTGCACGAACGGCGGGTTTGACCGGTTTCGGCCCCGTGCCGGTGTGGCGCCCGTCGCGGCGCCCCCGGATCACGTGACGGAGCGGGCCCCGGCTCCTTATCCTTCGCTGGTGCCGGCTCAACTAGTGCCCTTCGTGCTGTTCGTGATCGTGGTGACCGTCGCCCCCGGCCCCGACATGGCCCTCGGGCTGCGCAACAGCATCCGCGGCGGGTCGACCGGGATGTGGTGGACCGGGCTGGGCTGCTGCGCCGGGCTGCTGGTGCACGCGGCGATCTCGGTCGCGGGGCTCTCCGCGCTGCTGGCGGCCTCCGCCGTCGCCTACACGGCCCTCAAGCTCGGCGGCGCCGCCTACCTGGTGTGGCTCGGCGCGACGACGCTGTGGAAGAGCATCCGGAACCGGCACGAGGCCCCCGCGGCGGCGCTGCCGGAACCGCAGGCGGCCGGCGAGGTGCTGACGCGGCGCGCGGCGTTCCGGCAGGGGCTGGTCAGCAACGTGCTCAACCCCAAGATCATCCTGCTGTTCCTGACGCTGCTGCCGCAGTTCATCTCGCCCGGCGAACCGCGCGCGCTCACCTCGATGGTCCTCACGCTGGCGTTCCTGGGCGTGGCGCTCGTGTACTGGCGGGTGGCGTCCTGGCTGGTCGGCGGCATGCGCACCCTGCTCAGCCGCCGGAAGGTGAAGCTCGTGCTGGAGCGCGCCACCGGCACCGTGATGATCGCCCTCGGCCTCCGGGTGGCTTTCGAGAGCGGGTGATCTCCCCAACTCCTGTTGCGAGGTGGGGAGAGTGGCGGAACCTCAGCGGTCCCCTCGCTGCGGGATCGTTTTCACAGGTGGCTCCGCCACATGAGAAACGCTGTCCTCGCGAGGAAACCGCTGAGAACCCGCGACGGTGCCGGTGTCGTGGGTGGTCGTCAGCTCAGCGGCTTCGCCGCTGACGGGAAACGGCCGAGACTTGCAGGGCGGGTTCGCAGGCGGGCAGTGATCGGCAGCGGCGATCGCGGAACCGCTGGGAGCGGCCGAGCCTCGGGCGGCCCGGCCGTCGGCCGATCAGTCCGTGACGCGCTCGATGTAAGCGCCCAGGCCCCGCAGGTTCTCCACGAAGTTCGGGTAGCCGCGGTCGATGTGGAACACGTCCCACACCTCGGTCACCCCGTCCGCGCACAACCCGGCGAGCACCAGGCCCACCCCGGCGCGGATGTCCGACGCCCACACCGGGGCGCTGGAGAGCCGCTCCAACCCGCGCACCACCGCGTGGTGCCCGTCGGTGCGCGCGTCCGCACCCATCCGCACCAGTTCCTCGATGAACCGGAAGCGGGACTCGAACAGGTTCTCGGTGATCATCGAGGTGCCGTCGGCGACCGCGGACAGCGCCAGCGCCATCGGCTGCAGGTCCGTCGCGAACCCCGGGTACGGCAGCGTCACGTAGTCCACGGCCAGCGGGCGGCGGTCCGCGACCACGCGGAACTCCTCATCGCCCACCACGACCTCGGCACCCGCGCTGCGCAGCTTCTCCAGCACCAGGTTCACGTGCTGCGGGTCCACCCCGCGCACCTTGATGTCGCCCTGGGTCGCCACCGCGGCGAACGCCCAGGTGGCGCCCACGATGCGGTCGCCGATGACCCGGTGTTCCACCGCCTTCAGCGAGGTCACGCCGTGCACGGTGAGCGTCGAGGTGCCCGCGCCCTCGATCTTCGCGCCCATCTGCTGCAGCATCACGCACAGGTCGACGATCTCCGGCTCGCGAGCCGCGTTGTCGATCATCGTGGTGCCTTCGGCGAGGACCGCGGCCATCAGGATGTTCTCCGTGGCGCCGACGCTCGGGAAGTCCAGCCAGATCTGGGCGCCGCGCAGGTTCTCCGCCTCGGCCACCACCGCGCCGTGCTCGATGTGGCTGGTCGCGCCCAGCTGCCGCAGCCCGCTCTGGTGCATGTCCAGCGGGCGCGAACCGATCGCATCGCCACCGGGCAGCGTCACCACGGCCTTGCGGCACCGCGCCACCAGCGGGCCCAGCACGCACACCGAGGCGCGCAGCTTGCCCATCGACGGCGACACCGCCTCGTGGCTGATCTCCGCGGGCGTCGTGATGTACGCGGTGCGGCCGTCGATGTCGACCTCGCAGCCCAGGCTGCGCAGCACGTCGCCCATCAGCGGGACGTCCAGGATCTCCGGGCAGTTGGTGATCGTCGTCGTGCCCTCGGCCAGCAGCGCGGCCGCCATCAGCTTCAGCACGCTGTTCTTCGCGCCGACCACATCGACTTCGCCGACGAGGCGCGCCCCGCCGTGCACGCGGAAGTGCTCACTCACGAACAGCAGGTTACGGGCCGGGCGCCGCCCCGTCCGTGGCGGGTGCGCCGCGTCGCGCGGCCGTGCGATGAAGGGAACCTTCCTGCCACCGGTGACCGGAAGGTTCCCTTCATCGCACGATCACCGGACCTGCGGCACCTACCCTGGGGGCATGGCCGTACACCTGACGAAGATCTACACGCGGACCGGAGACGCGGGCACCACCCGGCTCTCGGACAACTCGCAGATCAGCAAGACCGACCCGCGGCTGGTCGCCTACGCCGACGTGGACGAGACGAACTCGGTGCTGGGCGTGGCGCTGGCCACCGCGACCTTCGACGCGGCGATCGTCGAGGTGTTGCGGACCGTGCAGAACGACCTGTTCGACGTGGGCGCCGACCTGGCCACCCCGGTGGTGCCGGATCCGGAGTTCCCGCCGCTGCGCGTCACCCAGGACTACGTCGACCGGCTGGAAGGCTGGTGCGACGAGTACAACGCGCGGGTGCCGAAGCTGAACTCGTTCATCCTCCCCGGCGGCACCCCCGGCGGTGCGCTGCTGCACCAGGCGCGGTGCACGGCCCGGCGCGCCGAGCGCTCCGCGTGGGCGCTGCTCGAGGTCGATGCGGAGCGCAGCAACGCGCTCGCCGCGAAGTACCTGAACCGGCTCTCCGACCTGCTGTTCATCCTCGCCCGCGTCGCCAACCCGGACGGCGACGTGCTGTGGCGCCCGGGCGGCGGCGCCTGACGCTCACAGCTGCTTGGCGAAGCACACCGAGTCGGGGTCGTCGCGGTACGGGCCGAACGCGGGGATGCCCGCGTAGCCCGCCGAGCGGTACAGGGCGATGGCCTCCGGCTGCCGGTTCCCGGTCTCCAGCAGGACCCGCTTGTGCCCGGCGTCGGCGGCCCGTCCTTCCAGTTCGGCCAGCAGCCGCCGCGCCAGGCCGCGACCGCGCGCCGCGGGCGAGACGTACATCCGCTTGAGCTCGACGTCGCCGTCCTCGAACTCCGGTTCCGCCGGGTCGTACACCCGCCAGCCGCCGATCGCGACCGGTTCCGCCTCGAGGTAGCCGAGCAGGAACGTCCCGTGCGGGGCGCTGAACTGGCCCGAGTCGATCGGCGTCTCGTCCCGGCGCCCGTAGCGGCCCACGTACTCCTGCTGGACCTCCTCGATCAGCCGCTGCGCGTCGGGGTGGTCGAACTCGGCGATCTCGATGTGCATGCGCCCAGCTTAGGAGCGCTCAGCCCAGCACCTTCTCGAACCAGTGCCGGGCGTACTCGTTGTCGTTGTAGGCGGGGATCTCCGCGTAACCGGCCGAGCCGTACAGGGCGCGCGCGGCGTGCAGCTCGGCGGCGGTGTCCAGGCGCACCACCCCGCACCCCAGCTCCGCCGCGCTGCGCTCCAGCTCGGCCAGCAACGCCCGGCCTGCGCCGCGACCACGCAGCACCGGGGAGATCCACATCCGCCGGATCTCCGCGATGCCGGGCTCCAGCACCCGCACCGCGCCGCAGCCCCGCACCGCGCCCGCCGCGTCCCGGACCAGCAGGAAGCGGCCGCGCGGCGGCGCGAAATCGCCCGGTTCCGGCGGCGCCGCCCGGCCCGGGTCGAACCCGGCGGGGAACACCTGCGCCAGCTCGGCGACGTACTGCTCCAGCGCGGCCGTGGCGTCCGCACCGGCGATCGATTCGGCGGTGATCGTGAACCGGCCGCTGTCCGGGGTCGCGTCCATCATGCGACCAGTCTTTCCGAGCCGGAGCCTTCACCGCCAGTTACCCCGGCTTCCGATGGCTAAAGTGGAGCTTCATGGATCCGGCGAAGTTGCTGCTGCTGTTGGCGTTGCGCGAGGGCGGCAGCGTCACCCGTGCCGCCGAGCTCACCGGGCGTACCCCGCCCGCGGTGTCCCAGCAGCTCGCCCGGCTGGAGCGGGAAGCGGGCACCGCGCTCGTCGAACGCCTCCCGCACGGTGTCCGGCTCACCCCACTCGGGGAACAGCTCGCCGAACGCGCCGACCGGATCGCGCACGCCCTGCGCGGCGCCGAAGCGGACCGGGCGCGGCACCTCCGGCTGCACCGCACCAGGCTGCGGCTCGGCGCCTTCCCCACCGCGGGCGTGCGGCTGCTGCCCGAGGCCCTGGCCGCGCTGAACCGGCTGCACCCGGACAGCGAGCTGTCCGTCGTGGACCTCGGTCCCACCGAGGGCAACGCGCTCGTCGCCGAACGCGAACTGGACCTGGCGCTCGTCGCCTCCTACGGCGAACCGCTGCACCCGCCCGCCGGGGTGCGACTGGTGCCGCTGCTCGACGACCCGGTGCTCGCCGTGCTGCCCGAACGCCACCCGGCCGCCACCGGTGGATCCCCGCTGGTGCTGCGGGACTTCGCCGCCGACGCGTGGGCGTGCGCGCCGCGGGAACTGCCGAACCGGCGCCAGCTCGACGACCTGGCCCGCACCGCCGGGTTCACCCCGCACGTCCCGTTCGAATCCGAGTCGTACGCCGTCGCGCAGGCCGTGGTGTCCGCCGGAGTCGCCGTCGCCTTCCTGCCGCGGCTCGCCATCGGCGACGTGCCGGGCACCGTCACCCGGGAACTCGACGAGCCCGCGCTGTTCCGGCGGGTGCACGCCGTGCTGCCCGCGCACTCCCCCACCGAGCTCGCCGAGGTGTTCCTCGGTCTGCTCCGCGACCTCTGCGCCGAACACGGCGGCACCGCGCACCCGGTGCGATGAAGGGAACCTTCCTGTCACCGGTGACAGGAAGGTTCCCTTCATCCACCCCCGACGCGCGAAAAAGCGCCCCCTCCGAAGAGGGGGCGCTGCACGTTCGGGGATCAGGAAGCCCAGGGCACGGAACGTCCGGGCGGCGCGGATTCCAACCAGGACAGGAAGCCGGTGAGCGCGTCCGCGCCCATCGCGACCTCCAGCTCCTCACCGCGACCGGTCAGGTGCAGCACGGTCGCGGCCTGCGGCAGCGCGTACACCTCGGACGCGGACGGTTCGCGGCGGGTGGCGATCTCCACCTCGCGGCGGTTCACCACCCAGTTCGGGCCCGAGCTGAGGCTCAGCACCCGGTACCAGCTGAACTCCTCGCCGCGGTAGTGCGCGACACCGAGGTGCCAGCCCCGCCCGCGGTCATCGGTGCGCAGCCGCAGCGCCACGTCGATCCCGCCGGCGCGCAACTGCTGCAACCGCCGGCGCGCGGCCAGCACCACGCTCAGGGCCGCGGCCGCCAGGAGCAGCACCAGCCCGAAAACGATGATCGACCACACGCCCGCGGAGCCCATGTTCGCGGCCCGTCAGACCGACTGCCCGGCCGCCCGGAGTCGGCTCAGCGCTCTCGTGCGCGCTTCCTCGTCGTCGCTCTTCGCGTCGGTGCGCGCCTGCGCGACGTCGATCTCCTGGGCGAGTTCGGCCGACTCGGCGAGGACGCTGACGCCGTCGGCGGTGACGGACAGGAATCCGCCCTGGACGGCGGCGGTCACGGTGTCGCCGTCGATGGTCGTGATCTTCACGACGCCACCCTCGACGAGCTGGCCGAGCAGCGGCTCGTGCCCCGGCAGGATGCCGATCTCGCCTTCGGTCGTCTGGGCCACGACGGTGGTCGCCTCACCAGACCACAGGCGGCGCTCGACAGCGACCAGCTGGACGGACATGTTGGCCACGCGCGTCTCCTTTGTCGGGTGTACAGCCCGCAGTCTAGCCAACGCCAGGCGGGCCCTGGTGACGGGCCGAGCAGGGCCGCGTCACATCCGGAGGGGTGCGAGCAGGGGAACCTTCCGGTCACGGGTGACCGGAAGGTTCCCTTCCTCTGGGAAGGGCGAAAAAGAAGGCCGGGGCCCGTGACCGGACCCCGACCCCTGCCGATGGGTCTTCGCCGCGGTGGGTGCACCGCGGCGAAGACCGGGGCTCACTTCTCGGTGAGCTTCTTGTAGGCCTGCTCCAGGTCCTCCAGACCACCGATGGACAGGAAGGCCTGCTCCGGGTAGTGGTCGAAGTCGCCCTTGCAGAGCTTGTCGAACGCCTCGATGGTCTCCTTCACCGGCACGAAGGAGCCGTCCTGCCCGGTGAACTGCTTCGCCACGAAGAAGTTCTGCGACAGGTAGCGCTGGATGCGCCGCGCCCGCTGCACCGTCACCTTGTCCTCTTCGGACAGTTCGTCCATGCCGAGGATGGCGATGATGTCCTGCAGCTCCTTGTACTTCTGGAGGATCCGCTTGACCTCCTGGGCGACGCGGTAGTGCTCGTCGCCCACGACGGCCGGGTCCAGAATGGTGGAGCTGGAGGTCAGCGGGTCGACCGCCGGGTAGATGCCCATCTGCGAGATCGGCCGGGACAGCTCCGTCGTCGCGTCCAGGTGGGCGAAGGTGGTCGCCGGCGCCGGGTCGGTGTAGTCGTCCGCGGGCACGTAGATCGCCTGCATCGAGGTGATCGAGTTGCCGCGGGTCGAGGTGATCCGCTCCTGCAGCTCACCCATCTCGTCGGCCAGCGTCGGCTGGTAACCCACCGCGGAAGGCATCCGGCCCAGCAGGGTGGACACCTCCTGGCCTGCCTGGGTGAACCGGAAGATGTTGTCGATGAACAGCAGCACGTCCTGGTTCTGGACGTCGCGGAAGTACTCCGCCATGGTCAGCGCCGACAGGGCGACCCGCATGCGGGTGCCCGGCGGCTCGTCCATCTGCCCGAAGACGAGGGCGGTGTCGGCGAGCACGCCGGACTCCGCCATCTCGACCCAGAGGTCGTTGCCCTCACGGGTGCGCTCGCCGACGCCGGCGAACACCGAGGTGCCACCGAAGTTCTTGGCGACGCGGCGGATCATCTCCTGGATGAGCACCGTCTTGCCGACACCCGCACCGCCGAACAGGCCGATCTTGCCACCCTGCACGTACGGGGTGAGCAGGTCGATCACCTTGATGCCGGTCTCCAGCACCTCGGTGCGGCCTTCGAGCTGGTCGAACGCCGGGGCCTTGCGGTGGATGGACCAGCGCTCGGCGTCCGAGGCGTAGCCCGGCTCGTCGAGGCAGTGCCCGAGGGCGTTGAACACGTGGCCCTTGACCACGTCGCCCACCGGCACCGAGATGCCCTCGCCGGAGTCGCGCACCGCGACACCCCGGACCAGGCCCTGGGTCGGCTGCATCGAGACGCAGCGCACCACGCTGTCGCCGAGGTGCTGTGCGACCTCGAGCGTCAGCGTCTTCGCCATGGCCTCGGCCGTGATGTCCACGGTGAGGGAGTTGTTGAGGTCGGGCACCTGGTCGCGCGGGAACTCGACGTCCACGACCGGGCCGAGAACCCGGACGACGCGGCCGGTGCCAGTAGCCGTGCTAGTGGCAGTCGCAGTCATGTCACTCACTTCCTGCTGACGAGAGCGCCTCGACACCACCGACGATCTCGCTGATTTCCTGGGTGATCTGGGCCTGGCGGGCCTGGTTGGCCTCACGGCTGAGGTTGCGGATCAGTTCGTCCGCGTTGTCCGTGGCCGCCTTCATCGCGGTACGACGTGCCGCGAAGACGGACGCCGCCGAGTCCAGCAGCCCGGCGAAGATCCGGGTGTTGATGTACTTCGGCAGCAGGGCCCGGAACAACGTGTCCGCGTCCGGCTCGAAGTCGTACACCGACCGCGGCTTCTTCGGCTCGTCGGAGTACTCGACCTCCAGCGGGGCGATCCGCGTGACGGTCGGCCGCTGGGTCAGCATCGAGACGAACTCGGTGTGCACCATGTGCAGCTCGTCCACGCCCAGCGTACCGTCCGGCCCGCCGTCGTCGAGGTAGTCGTCGGCGCCCGCGAGGAACGCCTTGACCAGGGTCTCCCCCACTTCGGCGGCATCCGAGTAGCCGGGCTTCTCGGCGAAGCCGGTCCAGCTGGCCGCGACCGGGCGCTGGCGGAACCGGTAGTACGCGTCGCCCTTGCGGCCGATCACGTACAGCACCGGGGTCTTGCCCTGCTCGCGGAGCAGGCTCTGCAGCTCCTCCGCCGCGCGCAGCACGTTGGAGTTGTAGCCGCCGCACTGGCCGCCGTCACTGGTCACCACGAGCACCGCGGCCCGCTTGGGGTTGTCCCGCTCCACCAGGAGCGGGTGGTCCAGCGAGCTCGCGCCTGCCAGCTCGGACAGGGACTTGGTGATCTCGGCCGCGTACGGCCGGGACGCCTCGACCCTGGTCCGGGCCCGCATGATGCGGGAGGTGGCGATCAGTTCCTGCGCCTTGGTGATCTTCCGGATCGACTTGACCGACCGGATGCGGTCTCGCAGTTCTCGAAGATTGGCCATGGCTACCCGGTCACTTCTTCGGGGCGGGCTTGTTGACCTGGACGGTTTCCTGGCCCACCGCGCCCGCGTCCATCGCCTCGGCGTCGGCCTCCTGCGTGAGCGAGGTGCCGTCGGAGGTCGTGAACTGCTTCTTGAACTCCTCCACCGAGTCCACGATCAGCTTCTGGCCGTCGTCGGAGAGCTTCTTGCTCTCGACGATGTCCTTGAGCAGCGACTCGTGGGTCCGGCGCAGGTAGGCGAGGAACTCCGACTCGAAGCGCCGCACGTCGCCGACCGGAACGGTGTCGACGTGGCCCTTGGTGCCGAGGAACAGCGAGACGACCTCTTCCTCGACCGGCAGCGGGTCGCCTGCGCCCTGCTTGAGCAGCTCCATCAGGCGGGCACCGCGGTCCAGCTGCGCCTTCGATGCGGCGTCCAGGTCCGAGGCGAAGGCGGAGAACGCCTCCAGCTCGCGGAACTGCGCCAGGTCGATCTTCAGCGAGCCGGTGACCGACTTCATCGCCTTGATCTGCGCGGAACCACCGACGCGGGACACCGAGATGCCGACGTCGATCGCGGGGCGCTGACCGGAGTTGAACAGATCCGACTGCAGGAAGCACTGGCCGTCGGTGATGGAGATGACGTTCGTCGGGATGTAGGCCGACACGTCGTTCGCCTTGGTTTCGATGATCGGCAGACCCGTCATCGAACCGGCGCCCATCTCGTCCGACAGCTTCGCGCAACGCTCCAGCAGACGGGAGTGCAGGTAGAAGACGTCACCGGGGTAGGCCTCGCGGCCCGGCGGGCGGCGCAGCAGCAGCGAGATCGCGCGGTACGCCTCGGCCTGCTTGGTGAGGTCGTCGAACACGATCAGGACGTGCTTGCCCTGGTACATCCAGTGCTGGCCCAGCGCGGAGCCCGCGTACGGCGCCAGCCACTTCAGACCCGGCGAGTCCGAGGCGGGGGCGGCGACGATGGTGGTGTACTCCATCGCGCCCGCGTCCTCGAGGGACTTCTTGACGCCGGCGATCGTGGAGCCCTTCTGGCCGATCGCGACGTAGATGCAGTGCACCTGCTTGGCAGGGTCACCGCTGTCCCAGTTGCCCTTCTGGTTGATGATCGTGTCGACCGCGACCGTGGTCTTGCCGGTCTTGCGGTCGCCGATCAGCAGCTGGCGCTGGCCGCGGCCGATCGGGGTCATCGAGTCGATGGCCTTGATGCCGGTCTGCATCGGCTCGGCGACGCCCTGGCGCTGCACGACCGTGGCGGCCTGCAGCTCCAGCGCGCGCTGGCTCTCGGCCTTGATCTCGCCGAGGCCGTCGATGGCCTCGCCCAGCGGGTCCACCACGCGGCCGAGGAAGCCGTCGCCGACCGGCATGGACAGCACCTTGCCGGTCCGCTTGACCTCCTGGCCCTCTTCGATGCCAGCGGACTCGCCCAGGATGACCGCGCCGATCTCCTGAGCCTCCAGGTTCATCGCCACGCCGTAGACGCCGCCGGGGAACTCCAGCAGCTCTTCGGTCATCACCGAAGGCAGGCCCTCGACATGGGCGATGCCGTCACCGGTATCGGTGACGACGCCGACCTCCTCGCGGCTGACCTCCGGGGAGTAGCTGGAGACGTACTTCTCGATCGCACTGCGGATCTCGTCCGACGAGATCGTCAGCTCCGCCATGTCTCGTTCCTGCTCTCGGTTCGTTCTGGAAGGAAGTTCTGTGTCCGGGCCGCGGCCCTCGCCGTCAGTCGGCGAGGTCGCGCCGGAGGGACTGCAGGCGCCCCGTGGTCGTTCCGTCGATGACCTCGTCACCGACCTTGATCAGCAGGCCGCCGCCGACCGCAGGATCCACTTCCAGGTGGACCGCGATGGGCCGCGAGTAGATCCGCTGCAACGTGGCTGCGAGCCGCTGCTGCTGCTGCTCGGTCAGTTCGATGGCGGACCGCACGTGCGCCACCGAACGCTCCCGGCGCTTGGCCGAGAGCTCCGCGAGCTCCTCCAGCCCCTCGCTGACGTGCCCGCCATGCGGGTGCGAGACCAGCTGGCGCACCAGGGCCTGGGTGACCGGTTCGACTTTGCCGCCGAGCAGCTCGTCGACCAGCGCGGTCTTGCCGTCGGTGGCAGCGGCCGGGTCGGCCAGCAGCCGCTCCAGCTCCAGTTCGGCGCCGATGATGCGGCCGAGGCGGAACAGCTCGTCCTCGACCGCGTCCAGCCGGCCCGCCCGTTCCGCCTGCACCAGCAGGGCGACCCGGGCCAGCCGTTCCAGACCTCCGACCAGATCCTTCGCGCTCGACCAGCGGGAGCGGACGGCTTCGACCACCACGGGCAGCGCCCGGGCGCCGAGCTTGCCGGCCAGCAGCTGCTTGGCCAGCTCCTCCCGCGAACGGGGTTCGGTGGAGGCGTCCGCCAGCGCCCGGCGCAGGGTCGACTCGCGACCCAGCAGGGCGGCCACGCCGAACAGTTCGTCGGCGAGGCCGGTGATCTCCGCGGCCCCGGCCCCGTCGGTGGCCTGCAACAGCTGCAGCTCGGTGGCTGCCAGCGCATCGCGGCTCGCGGCGTTCACGAGGGTGCTCAACTCTCCAGGGCCTTTCGTTCTGGGGGAACCTTCGGGGACCACATCATGTGCGTGTCCATCGCACCGGCGCCGTCAGGACCTGCTGGACCCGGACGGTGCCGACGTGGATTCCAGTTCCTCCAGGAACCGGTCCACGGTGCCGCGACGACGGGTCTCGTCCTCGAGGGACTCACCGACGATGCGACCGGCCAGATCCACGGCCTGACGGCCGAGGTCGCCGCGCAATTCCGCGACGATCTGCGAGCGCTGCGCGGCCAGCTGGTTCTGGCCTTGCGTGACGATGCGCTCGGACTCGGACTGCGCCTGCGCGCGCATCTCCTCGACGATCTGCTGGCCCTCGGCCCGCGCGTCGTCCCGGATCCGCGCCGCTTCGGCACGCGCCTCGGCCAGCTGCGACTTGTACTGCTCCAGCGTCCGCTGCGCCTCGGCCTGGGCCTGCTCGGCGCGGGCGATGCCGCCCTCGATCCGCTCGCTGCGCTCCGCGTAGAGCTTCTCGAAGCGCGGCACCGCGTACTTCCACAGTACGAAGAGCAGGATCAGGAAGGCGATCAGGCCGACGACGATCTCGGACGGCTCGGGGATGACGGGACTGTGCCCGCCCTCGGCCGCCAACAGCATCTGTGTCTTCACCACGACGTCTCCCAACGCTTTCCAGCCGTGAACAAGATCAGGCGGCGGAGGCGATGAAGTACACGACCAGGCCGATCAGGGCGAGCACCTCGACCAGGACGAAGGAGATCCAGGCGATGCCCTGCAGCTGGCCCTGGGCCTCCGGCTGGCGGGCGGTGCCGTTGATGACCGCGGCCCAGATCAGGCCGACGCCCACGCCCGGGCCGATGGCGCCGAGCCCGTAACCGATCGCGGCCAGACCGGGGTTGATGTTCCCAGCGGTTTCAGCGGCCTGCGCAAGAACGATGTTGCTCACTTTCACTACCTTTCAACTCGGTCCGCGCGAGTCGGCGCGGATCGGAGGTCTTGGTCTTGCTCTCAGTGCTCCTGGGCCAGCGCACTGCCGATGAAGTTGGCGGTCAGCAGCGCGAAGATGTACGCCTGGAGCACCTGGATCAGGGCTTCGACGAACGTCAAGGCAATGGAGAAGGCGAAAGCGACGATGGAGACCGGCTTCAACCCCGCACTCGCCTCCATGAGCAGGTACTCCCCGCCCAGGGTGAACACCAGCAGGATGAGGTGACCGGCGAACATCGCGGCGAACACCCGGATCGCCAGCGCGACCGGCTGAGCGATGAACTTCTGGAAGAACTCGATCGGCGACAGCAGCAGGTAGATCGGCTTCGGCACGCCCGGGGGGAACATGACGTGCTTGAAGTAGCCGAGGAATCCGTGCCTGGCGAAACCGACCGTGTGCATCACCACGTACGCGACGATGAACAGCGCGATCGGGAACCCGATGCGCGACATCGTGGGGAACTGGATCAGCGGGATGATCCCGAAGATGTTGTTCACCAGGACGAACGTGAACATCGCGAAGATCAGCGGGACGAACTTGCGAAAGTCCTTCGCCCCGATCTGCTCCCGCGCGATGTTGTTGCGGCTGAACTCGTAGAGGAACTCCGCGACGAACTGGGACTTGCCCGGTACCAGCTTCAGGTTGCGGGTCGCCATCACGAAGTACGCGCCGACGATCACCACCGACAGCGCGATCAGCACCATCGGTTTGGTTACGCCGCCGAAGATCGGCGGGAGGTCAAAAGCATCGGCACCCGGCGGTACGAACTGTCCGCCTTGGGCCAGCACCAGCGCGCCCAACTGGGCTCCTTCCGGTTCTCCCGAGGTTCACACCACCGGGGGAATCGTCATGATTTGCACGTAACGTACCCGATACGCGATCTGGCACGTTCGCCGACCCCACCCTAGTGAGCGCGAATACGTTCAGTAAGAGGTGGACGGTCGCCACACTGATGGGCGACCTGGCCGAAGCGGACAATACCAGCGGGTAACAAGTTTCGGGAAGCTACCCGCTGCAGATCAGCGACACCGTCACTGACCAGGAACGATGGTCGGAATCTTGGTCTTGCGGAAGGCAACGACCTCGGCTCCGGCCCACACCATGATGGTGGCCAGCATGGTGAGTGCCAGCGACGTCGGATGCAGCGCGTCGACCCCGCCCAGCAAGGTCATCACGATGAGTAACACCAGCATCTTGCCGACGTACCCGCCGAGCGCGACCGCCATCACGAACATCGGGTGCAACCCACCCGTCCAGCGCATCAGGAAGATCGTCAGCAGTGACGACCCGAACGCCACCACTCCGCCCACCACCGCGCCGAACGCACCGGTCGCACCGACCAGCACCGCGGACACCACGACTCCGAGCAGCACCGTCACGGCACCCGGCACCAGCGCGGTGCGCAGCATGGCGTCGGCCAGCTTGCGCACCGTCGCAGCGTGCGGGTTCTCCGCGGACTGCCCGGTGGACTGCTCGGTCTCGCTCATTCAGGCCCCTCGATCGGATCGCCATCGTCCGGCCATTCTCGGAATCAGCGAAATGATAGCTGCCGCTACCACGCCCAATCCGGCGACCCAGCCGACGACGGCCGCGCTGAACAGCGTCAACGACACCGCCCCGAACGCGAGCACCCCGGCCCACAGGTAGATGAGCAGCACCGCGCGCCGCTGCGAATGCCCGATCTCCAGCAACCGGTGGTGCAGGTGCATCTTGTCCGCGTGGAACGGGCTCTTGCCCGCCGCGGTCCGCCGCACCACCGCCATGATCAGGTCCAGCAGCGGGACGAACAGCACCGCGGCCAGCACCAGCAGCGGCGACAACAGCGCCAGCAGGTCCTTGCCGCCGAAGCCCGCGTAGTCGGCCTTGCCGGACGCCGAGGTGCTCGCCGTCGCCAGCATCAGCCCGATCAGCATCGACCCCGAATCACCCATGAAGATCCGGGCCGGCTGGAAGTTGTAGGGCAGGAAGCCCACGCAGGCGCCTGCGATCGAGGCCGCGATCAGCGCGGGCGGGTAGGCCGTCACGTCCCCGCCGTGCTGCTGCAGCAGGCTCAGGCAGAACGCGCAGGTCGCGCTCGCCGCGATCACCCCGATGCCGGAGGCCAGCCCGTCCAGGCCGTCCACGAAGTTCATCGCGTTGATCATCGTGACGACCAGCAGCACCGTCAGCAGCTGCCCCTGGTTGCTGTTGAGCACCATCAGCTGGCCGATGTGGCCCTCGTCGCCGCCCCACGGCACCCAGAAGCCGAACCACTGCACGCCGAACAGCACCAGGATGCCCGCCGCGGTCACCTGCCCGGCGAGCTTCGTCAGCGAATCCAGCTCGAAGCGGTCGTCCAGCGCGCCGACCAGCACGATCAGCCCGCCGGCCACGATCGCGGCGGCCGCATCGTTGGAGAAGTCGAAACCCCGCGACAGCGCGGGCAGGTTGCTCGCCAGGAACATCGCCGCGAGCACCCCGCCGAACATCGCCACCCCGCCCATCCGCGGGATCGGCGTCAGGTGCACGTCGCGCTTGCGCGGGTAGGCGACCGCGCCCACCCGGATCGCCAGCAACCGGACCAGGCCGGTCAGCAGGAACGTCACCGCCGCCGCGGTGAGCAGAACGAGCAGGTATTCGCGGACGGGCAGACCCGCCGGCGCCCACAGAGGTGCGTTGTCCATGGCGGCGGCTCTACCCTCGCGGCCCGACGGCCCGCGGAAGGTGGAGGTCCGGCCACCGGAACGGCGTCTTCAAGCTCGGCGCTCCTCATCGCTGTCCACGTTGCGCATCCGGGGGCTAACGCTATCGGCAAACAGCCGCGCCACGACCACCGGTCCGGATCAGCCAAGATCGTCCGGCCGGTCCGCCTCCGCCCGCTCCCCTCCCCGGCGAGCGGCTCGCGGCCGGAGCGGGGCCGGCGGGCGGCGGTCAGGCGAGCGGTTCGACCTCGACGCCCAGGACCTCGGTGAGCTGCTCCAGGGTGATCTCGCCCTGGCGCAGCACGCGCGGCGTCGCCTGGGTCAGGTCCACGATCGTCGAGGCGACCGGCTCGCCCGTCGGCCCGCCGTCCAGGTAGACCTGCACCGAGTCGCCCAGCTGGTCCTGCGCCTGCTGCGCCGTCGCGGGCGGCGGGTTGCCGGTGCGGTTCGCGCTCGACACCGCCATCGGACCGACCTCGCGGAGCAGGTCCAGCGCCACCGGGTGCAGCGGCATCCGCAGGTTCACCGTGCCGCGGGTGTCGCCCAGGTCCCAGGCCAGCGACGGCGCCTGCGGCAGGATCAGCGACAGGCCACCGGGCCAGAACGCCTCCACCAGCGCGCGGGCCTGCTGCGGCACGGACTGGACGAGGCCGTCGATGGTCGACCACGAACCCACCAGCACCGGGACCGGCATGTCGCGGCCGCGGCCCTTCGCCGCCAGCAGCGCACCCACCGCCTCCGGGTCGAAGGCGTTCGCGCCGATCCCGTACACGGTGTCGGTGGGCAGGACCACCAGTCCACCGGCACGGACGGTGTTGGCGGCGGTGGCGAGACCGGATTCCCGGCCGTCCGGACGGTTGCAGTCATACGCGGTGCTCACGCTCCGAATCCTGGCACGGCCCGCGCGCAGCACGGCGGGTGGTGCCCGTCCGCACCGGCGCGGGCCTATCCTGCCGAGTAACACCGGCGCCCCCGCACGAGATCTGAAGGGGTGCGCCCGTCCCCGGCGGAGTCGTCGCCCCCAGCACGCTCGAACGCGGCCACGCGACGGACCCGCCCACGTCTGCTCGAACGATCGGCAGGTCCGCGTCGCCGCACCGGACTGCCGCACGCCGGTCCCGAACAAGGAGTACAGATGACCGCCCCGCCCCAGGGTGTCGAGGTCGACCACGTCGAGTTCCCTGCCGGCAAGATCCGCTACTACCGCGCCGGGACCTCGGGGCCCGCGATCGTGCTGCTGCACGGCGGCGGCCTGGACAACGCGATGCTGAGCTGGCGGCACACCATCCCCGTGCTCGCCGCCGACCACCGCGTCTACGTCCCCGACCTGCCCGGCCAGGGAGGCAGCCTGCCCTGGCACGGCCGCGCCAACCAACGCACCTGCGAAGAGGTGCTGCGCTGGCTGCTCGACGCGTGGGGCGTGCGGGACACCATGATCGTCGGGCTGTCGCTGGGCGGCAGCATCGCCACCGGCTTCACGCTGCGGCACCCGCGACGAGTGCGCGGGCTGGTGCTCGTCGGCTCCGGCGGGCTGGTGGCCCGGCTCGACCGGCACCTGCTCGGCTACCTCGCCACCCGCGTCGACTTCATCGGCACCACCGGCGCGAAGCTGCTGGCGCGGCACCGCGGGCTCGCCCGCCGGATGCTGGAGCGGCGGCTGTTCACCGGCGACCGCTCGGTGCCCGACCTGGAGGGCATCGTCGAGGAGGTCGCCGCCGAAGCCGCGCAGCGCGACTCGGTGTTCGCCGACTGGCAGCGGGACTCGGTGGGACGGCGCGCCATGCGCGTCAACCACGGGCCGCACTTGGACCAGATCCGCTGCCCCGTGATGTTCATCCACGGCGAGCAGGACGCGGTGGTGCCCGTCACCTCGTCGCGGCAGGCCGCCACCGCCATCTCCGGCGCCCAGCTGCACGTGATCCCCGGCGCCGGGCACTGGCCGAACCGGGAGAAGTCGAACGAGTTCAACGCGCTGCTGCGGGAGTTCGTGAACGCCCGGGCGTGAGCGGGGAAGGGAACCTTCCGGTCACCGGTGACCGGAAGGTTCCCTTCATCGCACCCCCGCGTCAGCAGGTGGCGCGGTAGAAGTACTGCGCCTGCTCCTCCATCGAATCCCGGGTGAGCGCGATCATGTCGGTCTTCGTCTCCCGCTCCACCGGCTCGCCCTTGATCGCGGCGATGGCCCGCTGCACGCCTTCCTCGCCGATCTCGGCGGGGTTCTGCGCGATGAGCGCCTGCACCCGCCCGCCGCGCAGGTCGTCGACCTGCTTGGGGCTGGCGTCGAACCCGACGAGCTGCACCTGACCGGACCGACCGGCGTTGGCGAGCGCGGTGCCCGCGCCCTCACCGGTGTTGAGGTTGGTGCCGAACACGCCCACCAGGTCCGGGTTGGCGGCCAGCGTCGCGGACACGATCTGCGCGGCGGTGGCCGGTTCGTTCTCGGTGTACTGGGTGGGCAGCAGCTTCAGGTTCGGGTGCTTCGCGATCTCCTCCTCGAAGCCGCGGGCCCGCTCGTCGGTCGTGGAGGTGCCCGCCTTGGTGTTGAGCGCGAGCACCGAGCCGGGCCGGTCGCCGACGAGCTCGGCGAGGGTCTGCGCGGCCAGCACCCCGCCCGCGTGGTTGTCCGAGGACAGCGAGCTCACCGCGATCGACCGGTCCTCCAGCGCGGTGTCGACCTCCACGACCTGGACGCCGTTGTCCTTCGCCTGCTGCAGCGGGGTGGCGAGCGCCTTGTCGTCGGTCGGCGCGATGATCACCGCACCGGGCCGGGAGCTGACGACGCCGTTGAGCAGCTGCGCCTGCTCGGCCTGCTCGAACTTCTCCGGGGCCTGCGCGTTGAGCCGGTAGCCCGCGGCCGCGGCCGCGTCCTTCGCCGCGCACTCGATGGAGACGTAGAACGGTTCCCCGCGCATGCCGGTCAGCAGCGCCAGGTCCTTGTTGCCCGGGTCCGTGGTGCTCCCGCCGCCGTCCCCGATCTGCCCGGATCCGCAGCCGGCGAGCAGGGTGCCCGCCGCCAGCACGACCATCACCTTCGACTTGATCTTCACTTGTCTCCTCCACACACCGTTGTGCCGCACAAGGGGGTCAGCGGCTGCTGCGCGCCCGGCGGCGCCGCTGGTCGAGCCAGACGGCGGCGACGAGCACGGCGCCGACCGCGATCGGTTGCCAGAACGGCCGGACCCCGGCCATGACGAACCCGGCGTCGAGCACGGCGGGGATGAACACGCCGATCACGCTGCCGAGGATGGTGCCCACGCCGCCGAACAGGCTGGTCCCGCCGAGGACCACCGCGGCGATCGCGTTCAGGTTGTCGTTGCTGTGGCCGCTGATCGTGGTGGTGCCGAAGTAGGCCAGCGACAGGAATCCGGCGAGCCCGGCCAGCACCCCGGTCAGCGCGTACACCGCGACCAGGTGCCTGCTGACGTCGATGCCCGCGCGCCGCGCCGCCTCCGCGTTGGAGCCGATCGCGTAGGTGTGCCTGCCGAACCGGGTGGTGTGCAGCACCCAGCCCGCCAGCAGGGTGACCGCCGCGGCCAGCAGCACGAGGTTCGGCACCACGCCGAACGAGGTGCCGGTGCCGAGGGTCTCGCGCAGCGCCGAGGGCACGGTCCGCACGTCGATGCCGTTGGTGAGCAGCTGCGCGGCACCGAGGGCCGCGCCGAACGAGCCGAGCGTCACGATCAGCGCGGGCACCTTCGCCACCGCCACCAGCAGCCCGTTGAGCACGCCCCACGCCGCGCCGCCGAGCAGCGCCACCACCAATCCGACCGCGATCACGCCCCACCCGGCGCCGGTGGCATCGCCGCCGCTGAGCGCCTCCATCGTCTGCGCCGACACCACCCCGGCGAACACCAGCACCGACCCGACGGACAGGTCGATGCCGGAGGTGATGATCACGAAGGTCATGCCGACGGCGAGCATCAGCAGCGGCGCCGCCTGCACCAGCAGCGTCTGCAGGTTGAACAGGGTCGGGAAGGCGTCCGGCCGCACCGCGCTGAACAGCACGCACAGCACGACCAGCACCAGCCCGGTCCACAGCGTCGGCGAGGCGGCCAGCCGGGCGCGGAAGCCCTTCGGGGTCTCGGCGAGTTCCCCGGTGACCTCGGGGTTCGATTTCGTCGCGGGCATCAGTTCTCGTCCTCCTGGGTCAACGCCCCGGTCATGGCGCCCACGAGCTCTTCCAAGCTGACGTCGGCGGCGCGGAAGCGGGCGACGCGGCGACCCAGCCGCAGCACCTCGACGCGGTCGGCGACCGACCGCACCTCCGGCATGTTGTGGCTGATCAGCACCACCGAGATCCCGGTGTCGCGGACGCGGCGCACCACGTCGAGGACCCGTTCCCGCTGCACCACGCCGAGCGCGGCGGTCGGCTCGTCGAGGAACACCAGCTTGTCCGCCCAGGCCACGGAGCGGGCGACCGCGACGCTCTGCCGCTGGCCGCCGGAGAGCGCGCCGATCGGCACGTCCAGGTCCGGCAGCGAGACGCCGAACGTCGCGAACTGCTCGGCGGCGCGGCTGCGCATGGCCTTCTTGTCCAGCATCCCGAGCTTGCCGAGCAGACCCGGGCGGCGGATCTCCCGCCCCAGGTACAGGTTCGCCGCCGGATCGAGGTCGGGGGCCACCGCGAGGTCCTGGTAGGCGGTCTCCACCCCGTGCGCGCGGGCGGCGACCGGCGAATCCAGCTCCACCGGTTTCCCGGAGATCAGGACCTGCCCGGAGTCCGGGCGCTCCACACCGGACAGGCACTTGACCAAGGTGGACTTCCCGGCGCCGTTGTCGCCGATCAGGGCGACCACCTCGCCGGGGTGGACGGTGAACGAGGCGCCGCGCAGCGCCTCCACGCCGCCGTACCTCTTGGTCAGTTCGCGTGCTTCCAGCAGCGGTTCGGACATCAGGCCTTCCCAGGTCGGTTCGAAGGATGGGTTCGGGTCACGCCGACACCTCGCCGGAGCCGCGCGCCAGCAACCGGGTCGGCAGCACCAGCCGCCGCGGCGGGCCCGCGTCGCCGCCGAGCCGCGCGTACACCGCCCGCGCCGCCGAAGCGCCCAGTTCCCGCACGTCGTAGGTGATCACCGTGATCGGCGGGTCCAGCAGGTCCGCCAGCTCGAAGTCGTCGAAGCCGACGAGCGCGGGCCGCGTCGCCCGCCCGGCCAGCGCCCGCAGCGCGTGCACGGTGATCCGGTTGTTCCCGGTGACCAGGGCGGTGGCCGCGCGCAGCGGGCCGGCCAGCGCGCCCGCCACCGACTCGGCGGTGTGCGGGCCCATCCGCACCAGCTCGGCGTCGAACGGGACGCCCGCCTGCGCGCAGCCCGCCCGGAATCCGCTGAGGCGCTCCGCCGCCGTGCTGATGCCCGGCGCGTCCCCGAGGAACGCGATCCGCCGGTGCCCGTGCTCGGCGAGGTGCCGGGCGGCCAGCGCGGTGCCGCCCGCGTTGTCGACCAGCACCGTGTCCGCGTCCACCCCGCCGGCCGGCCGGTCCACGAACACCACCGGGGTGCCCGCGTGCGCCTCCCGCGCGAGGTAGCCGTGCCGGTCCCCTGCCGGCACCACCAGCAGACCGTCGACCCGGCGGGACAGGAATTCCAGCGCCAGTTCCCGCTCCCGCGCCGGATCCTCGCCGGAAGAACCTGTCAGCACCTGCGCGCCCTGCTCGCTCGCGACCTCTTCCACGGCTCGCGTCAACATCGAGTAGAACGGGTTCGCCACGTCTTCCAGGACCAGCCCGATGATTCCGGTCTCGGCACCACGCCGCAGATTCCGCGCCCCCAGGTTGCGCCGAAAACCGAGCTGCTCGATCGCGTCGAGAACGCGCGACGCCGTTCCCGGATGCACCCCGCGCTCGCCGTTGACCACCCGGGACACCGTCTTGATGCTCACCCCGGCGAGGCGCGCCACGTCGTTCATCGTGGCGCGCCGAACATTCCCGGAATCAGACAACGTTGTCATGATCTGGCGGATTTCACCGGGCTGGACCAGCGGTGTCAATGCTCGACCCCGCCGCTGCGTACCGACGGGCGCAGAAATGCGGCCGAACGGCGCAACGAAGCCCCGAAAACCATTCGTCCGCGATCTGTCCAGCGATTTTCAGAATCATGATCGAATTCCGTGGAATCCGCGGAAACGCGCGGCGGTCACAATTCCGTTTCGGGATCGATCACGATGCGGCCCTCGTCACCGGTGGCCGTGTGACCGCGCGCACCCGGCACACTCGGAGAGGTCGAGCGCCGACCGGCGGCGCCGGACCGGAAGGCTGGTGGACGGTGTTGCGCACCTACGCGGGGTGGTTCCGCCTCGTCGCGATCGCCGAGGCGTGCTCCTGGGCGGGGCTGCTGATCGCGATGGGGTTCAAGTACGGGCTCGGGATGCCGACGGGCGTCACCGTGCTCGGCTGGGTCCACGGGCTCGTGTTCACCGGCTACGTCGTGACCTGCCTCGTGGTGTTCAGCCCGCTGCGCTGGTCCTTCCCCGTCCTGGTTGCCTCGCTGGTGGCGTCGATCCCGCCGCTGGCCTCCGTCGCCTTCGAGCGCTGGGCGAACGGGCGCGGACTGCTGACCTGGCAGGAGTCGGCCGAGCCGACGTTCTGGGGCCGCGTCGCGCACGTCCTGCGCACCCTGAACTGACCGCGCCCCGCCGCGCGGCGGGTGTGGCGGAACCGCATTGCCCGTCTCGCTGCTTCTGCCGCGTAGCGCTCGGGTAGCGGAACCTCAGCGGCTTCCTCGCTGCGGGATCGATGTCACCGGTGGCTCCGCCACAGGAGAAAACGCTGTCCTCGCGAGGAACCAGCTGAGAACCCGCGGCGGTGCGAGTTGCTCGGGTGGTCGGCGGCTCAGCGGCTTCGCCGCCGACAGGAAACCGACGAGACCCGCAGGCGGGTTCGAAGGCGGACGGCGCTCGTGCGATGAAGGGAACCTTCCGGTCACCGGTGGCAGGAAGGTTCCCTTCATCACCTCGGCGCGCGGATGGGCCCGGCGGTGATCCGGAGGGCGCGGGCGGGACGCCTCAGAAGTCCCCGGCGGCGTGCCGGACCTTGCCGAGTAGTTCGGTGAGCTGCTGGGTCTGCCGCTCGGTCACCCCGCCCAGGCCGAACTCGATCTCGGTGACCGACTCGGTGGCGCGCTTCATCAGGTCCCGCCCGTCGTCGGTGATCTCCACCAGGGTGGTGCGCCGGTCCGTCGGGTGCGGCACCCGGCGCACCAGGTCGTCGTGCTCCAGGCGGTCCACGATGTTGGTGACGCTGGTGGGGTGCAGCTGCAACCGGTCGCCCATGACGCGCATCGGCAGGCTGCCCCGCCGGGAGAAGGTGAGCAGCACGAGCGCCTCGTAGCGGGCGAAGGTCAAGTTGTGCGGCCGCAGCGCCGTGTCCACTGCGGACTGGAGGATCTGCTGGACCCGCATCACGCTGGTCACCGCGGCCATCGTCGTCGACGGTCCGATCCGCTCCGACCACAGCTCGGCCGCTCGGGCGATGGGATCGAAGGGCAGCGGACTACGAGCGCTCATGCCCCGACGCTAGCAGCGGGCTCCGCGGAGGCGAATGACCATTCGCCCGCCGATGCGCGAGTTCCCGGCCGGATCGCGCATGATCGTGCGAAAGGTGCCCGAACAGTGCAGGAGGAACAGCGAATGCTGGTGGCGTTCAGCGTGGCCCCGTCCGGTTCCGGCGAGGACGGCGGCGTGAGCGAGGCGGTCGCGGCAGCGGTGCGGGTGGTGCGCGAATCGGGCCTGCCGCACGAGACGACCTCGATGTTCACCACGGTCGAAGGCGACTGGGACGAGGTGATGGACGTGGTGAAGCGGGCGACGGAAGCGGTGTCGTCGCGGTCGCCGCGCACCAGCCTGGTGCTCAAGGCCGACATCCGGCCCGGCCACACCGGGCAGCTGCAGGAGAAGGTGCGGCGGGTCGAAGAGCACCTGTCGTCCGGGGAATGAGCGAGGCCGGCCGGGGAGCCCTCGCGGACTCCCCGGCCGGCCCGGTTCGCACTGGGTCGATCAGCCCTTGATGGAGGGGTGGTCGACGACCGGCGCGTTGGTGCAGTCGCTGGTCTGCGGCGACAGGACCGGCACCACGACGCCGATGGCGGCACCGACGTTGTTGCCGCAGGCCTGCACCGGCACGGCGCTGACGTTGTTGTCGTCGACCAGGTTCACGCCTTCGTTGCCGGCGGTGTCCGCGAAAGCGGTCGAGCCGAGGGACACCATGCCGAGGGCTGCGATGCCGGCAGCGCCGGCGACGCGGGTTGCAATACGCACGTTCTGAAACCTCTCCTAGAACTTCGGGCAGGGAGCTCGGTCCCGGCTCTTTCCCGGGGCTCCCCTCGCGCCGGACGAGACGGGATCTCGACCAGGCACAGTGGCTCCTTCGGCGACGGGCCCGGGAAAACATGAGGGGGTTCCACGTAACCTCAGTCTTTCGAGTGGTCATCAACACTCGTTCAGGTCGATCTCTCAGCTATGGCTGGCGGACCGTGATGGGCGGTGCACCGCTGCTCCCCGCCCCTCCGAAGAACCCTTGCCCACGCACCGCGCGCCAGTCGCCGCGTGTCAGGATGGAGAGGTGACGAGGCCCGATCCACGCCAGAACGCAGCCATGCCCGCCGCGATGGCGGGCGCAGTCGACCTGTCCGCGCTGAAGACGAGAGCGGACAACGCCTCCCGGCAGCCCGCCGCGGGCGGTCCCGCCGAGAACACCTCGCCCACCGGGCCGACGGTCATCGACGTCACCGAATCGACCTTCCAGGCCGAGGTCGTGGACCGCTCCATGCAGGTCCCCGTCGTCGTCGACCTGTGGGCCGAGTGGTGCGGCCCCTGCAAGCAGCTGTCCCCCGTGCTCGAACGCCTCGCGAACGAAGGCGGCGGCAGCTGGGTCCTGGCGAAGGTCGACGTGGACGCCAACCCGCGGATCGCGCAGCTGTTCCAGGTGCAGTCCATCCCCACCGTGATCGCGATCGCCGGCGGCCAGCCCGTCGAGGCCTTCGCGGGCGCCCAGCCCGAACCGCAGATCCGGCAGTGGATCACCCAGCTGCTCGACGCGCTGCGCGACCAGCTCCCCGGCATCCAAGCCGCCGAGCAGGGCGCGGGCGACGCCGACGAGCAGGAAGAACCCGAAGACCCCCGGTTCACCGCAGCCGAGGACGCGCTCGAGAACGGGGACTTCGCCGCCGCCGAAGCCGCCTACCAGCAGATCCTCGACGCCGAACCCGGCAACGAGCAGGCCAAGGCCGCACTCGCCCAGGTCCGGTTCGCCGCCCGCGCCGAGAACGCCGACCCGGCCGCCATCGAGCGCGCCGACGCCGCACCCGACGACGTCGACGCCCAGCTCGCCGCCGCCGACGCCGAACTCGCCGGACAGCAGGTGGAAGCAGCGTTCGACCGGCTCGTGCGCACCGTCAAGCGCACCGCCGGCGACGAGCGCAACCGGGTCCGCCAGCACCTCATCGACATGTTCGAGCTGTTCCCCGACGGCGACCCGCGGGTCACCCAGGGAAGGCGAGCGCTGGCCAGCGCGCTGTTCTGAGCTCCGCCGCGAAACCGGCCGTCACCGATCCCCGGTGGCGGCCGGTTTCGCGTGCACGGCCTCCGATGACCGGAAGGTTCCCTTCCTCGTCCCGCGGCACCGCACGCCTCCCGCGTGACAGGAAGGTTCCCTTCACCCCACCGGTGGCAGAAAGGTTCCCTTCCTCGCACCGGCCCGCGGCGGATCGGTGCCGCGGCTCTGGCGGCCGTCCTACGCTGGGGTCATGGCTTCCTACGGAGAACTGTTCCCGGGGCGCAAGCTCCGGCACGAGGGCGATCAGGGCGCGCCCGGACGTGAGCACGATCCGGGTGGTCCGCTGGATCTGGACCGCGGGGTCGTCTTCTTGGCGCCGCCGAAGCGGGACACCGGCACCGAGGAGGCGCCGGAGCAGGACCCGACCGAGGACTGATCCGGCCGCGGCCGGCGGAGGAAGGGAACCTTCCGGTCATCGGTGGCGGACCAGTTCCCCCGCGCACGGCCGGGGCGCGTGCCGTTTGTCGGTGGAATCTCGTTGAATGTGCACATGCGCAGATGGGTGCTGCACGTGGACATGGACGCGTTCTTCGCGTCGGTCGAGCAGCTCACCCGTCCCACGGTCGGCGACCGGGCGGTGCTGGTGGGCGGGCTGGGTCCGCGGGGCACGGTCGCGGGAGCGAGCTACCAGGCCCGCGCGTACGGGGCCCGCTCGGCGATGCCGATGGCGGAGGCGCGCCGCCGCTGCCCGGTGGCGGTGGTGCTGCCACCGCGAGGAGCCGTGTACCAGGCGGTGAGCCGCCGGGTTTTCGAGATCGTCCGCGAGGTGTCGGACGTGGTCGGCCAGGTGTCGATCGACGAGGCGTTCCTGGAACCGGTGGAGCTGGCGGACGCCTCGACGGCGGAGGTGGAGCGGTTCGCGGCGCTGCTGCGGGAGCGGGTGCACCGCGAGGTGGGGGTGCCCGCATCGGTCGGCGCGGGTTCCGGCAAGCAGCTGGCGAAGATCGCCTCGGGCTTGGCGAAGCCGGACGGGGCGCTGGTGGTGCCGCCGGGGCAGGAGCTGGAGCTGCTGACGGGGTTGCCGGTGCGGAAGTTGTGGGGCGTGGGCCCGGTCACCGAGTCGAAGCTGCACCGCATCGGGGTGTACAGCGTGGGTGAGCTGGCCGCGTTGCGCTTGGGCGATGCGACGGCGCTGCTCGGGCAGGCGCACGGCGCGGAGCTGCACCGGCTGGCGCACGGCATCGACGATCACCCGGTGGCGGAGCGCGCGGAGGCCAAGCAGGTCAGCGCGGAGACGACCTTCGACGTGGACATCACCGAGCCGGTGCGGCTGGCGTTCGAGGTGGACGGGATGGCGGAGCACGCGCACCGCAGGCTGGTGTCCTCGGGCCGCGCGGCGCGCACGGTGACGGTGAAGGTGCGGGACGCGGACTTCACGACGATCAGCCGGGCGGAGACGTTCGCGACGGCCACGTCCGACCTGGGCCCGCTGGGCGCGGCGGCGCGGCGGTTGATCGGGGTGGCGGTGCCGCCGGGCACTCCGATCCGGCTGGTGGGGGTGTCGTTCTCGGGGTTGGCGACCTCGGAGCAGGAAGCGTTGTTCGACAGCCCGTCGCGCGAGCCGGAGGTGGTGCCGGACGCCGAGCCGGCGGATCCGGTGGCGGAGCCTGCGCCGGTGGTGGCGCACCAGTCGTGGCGGGCGGGCGACGACGTGTTCCACCCGGACGGCGGGCACGGCTGGGTGCAGGGCGCCGGGCTGGGCCGGGTCACGGTCCGCTTCGAAACGGCCGCGACGGGCCGCGGCCGAGCCCGCACCTTCCGCGAGGACGACCCGTCCCTCGCTCCGGCCGATCCCCTGCACAGCCTCGGCTGGTGAAGCACCCGCGGGCGCTCGTCGGCGGCGGAGCCACCGAGCGGCACCGCCCCGGATGCTCAGCGGCCTGCTCGCGAGGCCTGCGACGTCGCCGGTGGCGGAACCTGCGCGAACCATCCCGCAGCGAGGAGGCCACCGGGACTCCGCCGCCCGCCCCGCGAAGCAGCGCGAACCCGGAACGACCTCACAACTTCGTCGAGTCCGGGAGGTGCAGCGGCGGGAGGTGCCTGCGGTAGTGCCCGACCCACTTCCGCGGCGCCACGGTCTGCACGGCGCGTTCGAGGGCGCGCGGGAGCCGGGTGAACGGCGGCAGGTGGAACCGGTACCGCACCGACGGCGTTTCGGGCAGCGAGGGCTGTTCTTCCACGCGCCAGCGGTCGAGTTCGGGATGCCTGGCCGCGAATCCGCGGTCGGCCGGGTAGAACTCGAGCGCGACGCGCCGCTCCGGGTGCATGGGCCGCTTCTGCTCGATCCAGGGGAGGCTGCCGATGCCGATGGCGGAGATCTCGTTCCACGACACCCCGTACACCTCGCCGAGGGTGCGCGCGTAGAAGCCGCTGCGGTCGAGCAGGAAGCCGCGGCTGCTGAGCATGCCCCGGGAGGAGATCAGGAAGCCGAGGAACACGATGCCGAACACGAGCTGCCACACCCACATGCCGACGGTGCTGCCGTTGTTGGCGAGGGTGGCGGCGCACAGCACGGTGCCGAGCCCGCTGACACCGCCGCCGATCAGCAGCAGCCGGAAGCTGCTCGCGGACACGTCGACGTCGTGCGCTTCGGGGCCGAGGCCGACGGGTGCGGGCGGTTCGGGCGGCTGTTCCCGGTTGCCGTAGACGCGGGTCGCGGGCCCGCCGCGCTCCGCTCCGAGCCGCGCCGTGGCGTCATCCCTGCGGGTGACGCGGCCGGGTACCGTCGCCCATTCCCGTCCGGCCCGGTCTGCGCGTTGCCATCCACCTGGAAGCCACTTCATGCTCGCCAGGGTAGCGGCGAACACGGAACGTGATCACGGTCGGTGGCGCGAATCAGGGGCGGCATCGGGGTGATTTCCGGGTACCCCGACGCCGCCCGCCGACCGGGGTTCAGCTGCCGGGGACCTTGAGGATCAGCGCATCGCCCTGCCCGCCGCCGCCGCAGAGCGCGGCCGCTCCGGTGCCGCCGCCGCGGCGCCGCAGCTCCAGCGCCAGGTGCAGCGCGATGCGGGCGCCGGACATGCCGAGCGGGTGGCCGAGGGCGATGGCGCCGCCGTTGACGTTGACGACGTCCGGGGACAGCCCGAGCGCGCGGGTGGAGACGATGCCGACGGCGGCGAACGCCTCGTTGATCTCCACCAGGTCGAGGTCGGCGACGTCCACACCGCCCTTGGCACAGGCGGCCTTGATCGCGTTCGAGGGCTGTTCGTGCAGGCTGGCGTCGGGTCCGGCGACGACGCCGTGCGCACCGATCTCGGCGAGCCAGGTGAGGCCGAGCTCCTCCGCCTTGTCCTTGCTCATGACGACGACGGCGGCGGCGCCGTCGGAGATCTGCGAGGCCGAGCCGGGGGTGATGGTGCCGTCCGGGGCGAACGCGGGGCGGAGCTTGCCGAGGGATTCGGCGGTGGTGTCGGGCCGGATGCCTTCGTCGGCGTCGACGACGACCGGGTCGCCCTTGCGCCGCGGTACTTCGACGGGGGTGATCTCGTCGGCGAACACGCCGCGGTCGGCCGCCGCCCCGGCGCGCTGGTGCGAGCGGGCGGCGAACTCGTCCTGCTCGGGCCGGGTGAGGCCGTGCCGGGCGTTGTGCGCCTCGGTGGACGCGCCCATCGCGATCTCGTCGAACGCGCAGGTCAGGCCGTCGAACGCCATGTGGTCGACGAGCTGGGCGTCGCCGAACTTGGTGCCTTCGCGGGAACCGGCCAGCAGGTGCGGGGCCTGCGTCATGGATTCCTGGCCGCCCGCGACGACCACGTCGAACTCGCCGGCGCGGATGAGCTGGTCGGCGAGGGCGATGGCGTCGAGGCCGGACAGGCAGACCTTGTTGATGGTGAGGGCGGGCACGTCCATCGGGATCCCGGCGTGCACGGCGGCCTGCCGGGCGGGGATCTGGCCCGCGCCCGCGGTGAGCACCTGCCCCATGATCGTGTACTGCACCTGCTCCGGGGCGACTCCGGCGCGTTCGAGGGCGGCCTTGATGGCCACGCCGCCGAGCTGCGCGCCCGAGAAGTCCTTCAGCGAGCCGAGCAGGCGCCCCATCGGGGTGCGCGCCCCGGCAACGATCACAGATGTGCTCACAGTGGCCTCCCGGCCCTCTCGTTCGACTTCCGCCGCGCACCGCTCGGGCGCGCTCCATCCATCATGCGCTCGGCGCGGGCACCGGCCCACGACCCGACGTGGCACGCAGTGCCACCCGGGGCACTCTCGCACAGGACCACCACCGGCAGGAAGGGAACCTTCCGGTCACATCCCGCCTCCGGTCGGTGCGAGGAAGGAAACCTTCGGATCACGCCCCGCCCCGGATCGGTGCGAGGAAGGGAACCTTCCGATCACATCCCGCGCCGGGGCCGGTGCTGCGATGAAGGGAACCTTCCGGTCACCGGTGACAGAAAGGTTCCCTTCCTCGCACCCGGTCAACAGCGGCCGCGGTGCGCGGTGCGGTCGCACAACCCCGCCCCCGCCGACCACCGCAGCGACTCCCTGGCGTCGGCGCCGAGCTCGCGGGACGCGACCACGTCGGTGCCCGCCCCGGTGTCGACGGCCAGCCAGTAGCGCACTTCCTCGCCACCGAGGGCGAGCACGTAGAACGGGTCCGGCACCGGTGCGGGCCCGTAGCCGGGGACCCGCCACGCCTCGTCGCCCTGCGCCGCGGCGGGGTCGACGTAGGCGCAGTCGTGGGTGGCGCCCGCGTAGTGGCACCGCCGCGGGTCGGCCCCGCCGTGCCTGCCGACGGTGCCGTCCTCGACGACGCCCTCGTCGAGGAGCCGCTGGTACACGTCCTCGCAGGCGCCTTCGTCGCAGGCGTACCAGGAGCTCCAGGCGGCGGCGCGCGCCGCGGCCGGGGACGAGCCGTCGCCCAGCTCGGCGCAGTACCTCCCCACCACGTGCGGCGCGACGGTGCGCGCGGCCGCGCCGGTGTCGATGGCGGCCGCCGCGGTCGCGGTGGCGCCGAGCCCGGCGGAGTCGAGCTGCCAGGCACCGACGCCGGGGCTGAAGAAGATCCCCGGGGAGCGCCGCCCGGGGTCGGCGAGCGCGGTCCCGTCGTCGTACCGGGAGAGCGTCATGGGCGCCGGCGCGCTGCCGGAGGCCGCGACCTCCGGCCAGGTCGGTGCGAGGACCAGGCGGGCGGCGGTGTCCACGTCCACCGCGCAGTCCGCACCGGCCGCGGCGTCGGCGGCCGCGGCGCGCACCGCCGCGTGCGGTTCGGCCCCGAATTCCAGCGGCCCCGAGTCGACCCAGGCGCGTTCGTGCTTGAGCCGGATCGCGTCGGGTTCGCCGGCGGAGATCGCCGGGAGGCCGATCGCGAGCACCGCGGCGGCCACCGCGACCGGCCGGGTTCGTCTTCCGGAGACCATGTCCCACCCTCCACGTCGACGGCACGTGACTCCCGGCGCGCACCGCGGCGCCACCCGGGCCGAGGCCTTTCCTGCCACATCTCGCACCCCCGCGCAGCGCAGGCGCCGCGTTAGGCTCCCGGCCATGCAGAGCGAACTGAGCGGGTTGGTCACCGCCGTCGACCACGTCGGCATCGCGGTCACCGATCTCGACGCCGCGATCGAGTTCCAGCGCGCCACGTTCGGCCTGGAGGTCGCGCACACCGAGGTCAACGAGGAGCAGGGGGTGCGGGAGGCGATGCTGCGCGCGCCCGGCGACGCCGCGGGCGCCACCCAGCTGCAGGTGATCGCGCCGCTGCGCGCGGACTCGGCGATCGCGAAGTTCCTGGACCGCAACGGCCCGGGCCTGCAGCAGCTCGCCTACCGGGTCACCGACGTGGAGGCGGCGAGCGCGGCGCTGCGGGACAAGGGCCTGCGGCTGCTCTACGACGCGCCGCGCCGGGGCACCGCGGGCAGCCGCATCAACTTCGTGCACCCGAAGGACGCGGGCGGAGTGCTGGTGGAGCTCGTCGAACCGGCGACCTGACCGTCAGCGCGGGTCGAGCCCGCGGGCGATGAAGTCGATCTCGCGGTCGGCGGAGTCGTCGCGCTCGGCCCGCCCGGCCACCGCGTGCCGGTGGTCGACGAT
Source organism: Saccharopolyspora sp. NPDC047091 (assembly GCF_040643635.1). Classification (NCBI taxonomy): domain Bacteria; kingdom Bacillati; phylum Actinomycetota; class Actinomycetes; order Pseudonocardiales; family Pseudonocardiaceae; genus Saccharopolyspora; species Saccharopolyspora sp. NPDC047091. Next base: position 26,474 of record NZ_JBEYUS010000024.1, on the reverse strand, counting down.
CCTGGCCAGCAGGACCGCCGCGGTGTCCACGTCGGCCCCCGCCGGACCGGGCACCGCGGCGGCGACGACCTCGTGGACCTGTTCCACGACGGCCCGGAACCGCTCGCGCAGCGCACGCCGCACCGCGCTGTGCGTGTCGGCCTCCCGCCACAGCAGGTGGTGCAGCGGCAGCGCCGACTCGAACCCCCGGTCCAGCTCGGCGACGAGGCCGCGCAGCGTGGCCGCCACATCGCCCGGCACCACGATCCGCGCGAGGTCCACCCGCTCCGCGGGCAGCCGGTCCACCAGCGCGACCAGCAGGTCCGGTTTGCGGCGGAAGTAGTAGTGGATCAGCCCCTTGGGCACGTCCGCCCGCGCGGCGATCCGCGAGGTGGGGGTGGCGGCGAACCCCGATTCGGCGAACAGCTCCCCCGCCGCCGACAGGATCCGCTCCCGCGCGGGGACCGCGGGCGCTCGGCCCGGAACTCGTCCCATCGGCGCCCTCCCCCGCCGAACCCGGCCGCCGGGCGGCATCGCGGAATCCGCGCGGCCCGGCTCGGTGCTCGCCCGGCCCGTCCGGCCCGGCCCGTCCGGCCCGGCCCGTCCGGCTCGGTGCTGCCCTCGGCCCGCCCGGACCGGCGCTGTCCGGCGCTGTCCGGCTCGGTCCCGGCCGGTCCTGCCCGGCCTGCCGCTCAGTGCTGGGCGACCCGGTGCCGGGCGACGGTGCTGCCCGGACCGGCTCCAGTCCCGGCTGGGTCCTGCTCAGCCTGCCGCTCAGTGCTGAGCTGCCCGGTGCTGAGCGGGCTCAGTGCTGCCCGGCCACGCCCCTGCCGTGCGCCACGGTCGCCTCCGGCAGCGCCGCGGCACCGACGAGGACGGCCAGCACCCCGACGACCCACGAGGTCCACGCCGCCCCGGTCAACGCCGAATACCCCAGCACCCACGGCGCGATGAACAGCAGCACGCCCAGCAGCATGTGGGCGTACTCACTGGTCATCGAGCGGGGCAGCGCCAGCGACCACACCGCGGCGATCACCAGCAGCCCGCCCAGCACGACCATCGCCGACAGCGCTCCGCCGCTGGTCCGCGTCCACATCGTCGCGAGCACCGCGTACAACCCGAGCACCAGCGCGGCCCAGTCCTGCCACCGCGTCCACGGCCGCACCTTCGAGGGTTCGTTCGCCCTGGTGGCCATGTCGATCACCTCCAGCAGCCGCTGCCGACGCACCCCACCGTTCGCGTTGACCGGCCGGCCGAACAAGGGACTTCCGGCCCGAAGGCGCGCGGTCCGCCCCGGTCCGGTGGTTCCGGGGCGCGATTCTCCGGTCATCCCGCCCACACCTCCCACAACGCGGTTGTCTTCCAGGTAGCGTTGAACCATGGGCCTCGCCGACGATCGTGATCTTCTCCCGCTGGGATCGGGCTTCGACCTCGTTCGCAAGAACGGATACGACCGCGCCCAGGTCGACGAGCATCTCGAACGGGTCGACGCGGATCTGCGCATCATCACCTCCGACCGCGATGCGGCCGTGTCGCAGGCGCGCGACCTGTCGAAGCAGCTCGAGTCGTCGCGTTCGGAGATCGAGAACCTGCGCGGTCAGGTGGAGCGGCTGTCGAAGCCGCCGACGACGCTGGAGGGGCTCAGCGAACGCCTGCAGCGGATGCTGCGCCTCGCGCAGGACGAGGCCAACGACATCCGCGGCCGCGCCGAGAAGGACGCCGCCGAGACCCGGTCCCGCTCCGAGGCCGAAGCGGGCGCGCTGCGCACCCGCTACGAGAAGCTCATCGCCGAGGTCGACACCCGGCGCACCGAGATGGAGCAGGAGCACCGGTCGACGCTGGAGAAGGCGCAGGCCGAAGCCGAGCGGATCACCACCGAAGCGGAGGCGAACCGCAAGCGCGCCGACGAGGAGTCCGAGGCCCGCCGCGTGCAGGTCGAAGAGGACTTCGAGATCGCGATGGCCGCGCGGCGCACCGAGTCCATGAAGCTGCTCACCGAGCAGGAGACGACCAGCAAGGCCGACGCCCAGCGCCGCGTCCGCGAAGCCACCGAAGAGGCCAACCGCAGGCTGCGGGAAGGCACCAACGAGGCGCACCGCCGGGTCCGCGAGGCCACCGACGAGGCCACCAGGCTCACCACCGAGTCCCAGCAGGCCGCCGAGAAGCTGCAGCGGGAGAGCACCGAGGCCGCCCAGCTCCTCGAACGCGAGAGCACCGAGGCCGCGGAGAAGCGCGAGAAGGACAGCGTCGCCGCCGCCCAGCAGCGCGAGCAGGACAGCATCGCCGCCGCCCAGCAGCGCGAGCAGGAGAGCATCGCCGCCGCCGAGAAGCGCGAGCTCGACAGCACCCGGGAAGCCGAGCGGCTCGTCACCGAGGCCACCGCGAAGTCCGAGCGGATGGTCCGGGAGACCACCGACGAAGCGACCCGCCTCGTCGAGGAGGGCACCCGGGAGCGCGAACGCCTCATCCGCGAGGCGCGGCTCGACGCCGAGCGCAGGCTCGGCGCCACCTCCGAGGAGTGCCAGCGCAGGCTCACCAAGGCCGACCAGCAGGTGCACTCGCTCACCGAGCTGCGCGACACCGTCGCGAGCAAGCTGCGGGACGCCGCCGAACTGCTCGGCCAGACCACGCCGCTGCTCGCCCGCCTCGACCAGGAGGACGAGGAGGAGGCCGCGCTGCGGGAGGCCGCCGCGGAAGCCCGCGAGCAGGCGCGCAAGTCCGCCGAAGCCGAAGTCGCCGAAGACCGCTCGCACGAACCGGCCCCGCAGCCGCAGCCGCAGCCCGGCGGGCCGAACGGGCAGCGGCCGGCGCAGCAACCCCAGCAGCCCCGGCAGCAGCGGGGCGGTGGCGAAGGGCCGACCGAGAAGATCCAGCGGCAGCACCTCCCCGGTGGCGGCAACCCCGGGCAGCAGCAGCGCAACCCGCACGACCCGCCGACCCGGCGGATCCAGCTGCCGATCCCCGGCGCCGCCGACCAGCAGCGCCAGGGCCCGGAGCAGGGCGGGCCGAAGCCCGCGCCCGCCGAACAGGCACCCCGCCAGCACCGCTGAGCCCCCGAGGCCCGATCCCGCAGGTGCTCTCCCAGCCCGGCCAGGCACGCCCTGGCCGGGCTTCTTCACGCCCGCACCCGGTGCGATGAAGGGAACCTTCCGGTCACCGGTGGCAGGAAGGTTCCCTTCATCACCGGCAGCGGCGGGCGTGCGGGCAGCACGAATGCCCGCTCGTCGCGGGGAGGGGAAGCGGCCGGCAGCGCACCGGCCGGGGAATCAGAGCTCCGGCGCGGTCCGCCGCGCGGTGGCGAATCGCGGGCGCCCCGCCAGGTCGGGGTGGTCCTCGACGTCGGACAGCACCCGCCGCGCCTTGAGCAGCGCGGGCACCGAACCGCCGTGGGTGTCGTCGTGCTCGATCGCGACGCCGCCGCCGGGCCGCAGCAGCCGCGCGGCGCATCCGACGACGTGCCGCACCACGTCGAGCCCGTCGCGGCCGCCGAACACGGCGTCGTGCGGGTCGTGGTCGCGCACCTCCGGCGGCACCGGCGTGCCCTCCGGCACGTACGGCGGGTTGCACAGCACCAGGTCGACGAGGCCTTCGAGCTCCATCAGCAGCGTCGGATCGCACACGTCACCGGAGTAGAGCCGCACCGGGGTGTCGCCTGCGGCGGCCTGCTGGTCCATGTTGTGCCGCGCCCACGCCAGCGCGTGCGGTTCGAGTTCGACCGCGTGCACCTGCGCGTCGGGCCGCGCGTGCGCGGTGGCCAGCGCCAGCGCCCCGGTGCCGGTGCACAGGTCGACGACGACGGGCCGCTCCACCCCGTCCAGCAGCGACAGGCCCCACGCGAGGAGCAGTTCGGTCTCCGGCCGGGGGACGAACACGCCGGGCCCGACGCTGAGCTCCACGCCGCCGAGGTGCGCGCTGCCGACGAGGTGCTGCAGCGGGATCCGTTCGGCGCGCCGCTGCACGAGGGCGTGCAGCGCCTCCACCACCGGCGGGTCGACCAGCGGCACCATCATCAGTTTGGTGCGCTCCACACCGAGCAGGTGTGCGGCCAGCAGTTCGGCGTCCGTCCGGGGGCTCGCCACGCCTGCCGCGGACAGTCGACGTTCCGCTTCGAGGATGGCCAGGCGCAGTGGCTGTCGAGTCACGGGGGCAAGCTTAGAGCGCGGGTCGCGGGAGCTCGTTCAGGCGACACCCCGCGAGGAGCGGAACGTTCCCGTCACAGCGAACACGACCCGGTCGGGTCGCCCCGCCGGCCGGATCCACCGGGCCCCGGCGCGGGTGGTCAGGAGCTCGCGGCAAGCCGGTCGGCGCGGTCGGCGGCGACGAGCGCCTCCAGCACCCCGGCCAGGTCGCCGTCCAGCACGTGATCGAGGTTGTAGGCCTTGTAGTTGACCCGGTGATCGGAGATGCGGTTCTCCGGGAAGTTGTAGGTGCGGACCCGTTCGGAGCGGTCCACGGTGCGCACCTGGCTGCGCCGGGTCTCGGCGGCCTCCTTCTGCGCTTCCTCCTCGGCGAGGGCCTGCAGCCGCGCGCGCAGCACCTGGATGGCGCGCAGCTTGTTCTGCAGCTGCGACTTCTCGTTCTGGCAGGAGACGACGGTGCCCGTCGGCAGGTGCGTGATGCGCACCGCCGAGTCGGTGGTGTTGACGCTCTGCCCGCCCGGCCCCGAGGAGCGGTACACGTCGATGCGCAGGTCCTTCTCGTCGACCTCGACCTCGACCTCTTCGGTCTCCGGGTACACCAGCACCCCGGCCGCGGAGGTGTGCACGCGGCCTTGCGATTCGGTGACCGGCACCCGCTGCACGCGGTGCACGCCGCCTTCGAACTTCAGCTTCGCCCACACGCCGTCCGGCCCGGTGTCGCCCGCCTTGGCCTTCACCGCGACCGTCACGTCCTTGTAGCCGCCGAGGTCGGATTCGGTTGCGTCGAGCACCTCGGCCCGCCAGCCCTGCCGCTCGGCGAAGCGCAGGTACATCCGCAGCAGGTCCCCGGCGAACAGCGCCGACTCCTCGCCGCCCTCCCCGGACTTGACCTCCAGCACCACGTCGGAGGAGTCGTGCGGGTCGCGGGGCAGCAGCAGCTCGGTGAGCTTGTCCTCCAGCGCCGGCACGGATTCGGCGAGCGACTCGGCCTCGGCGGCGAAGCCCTCGTCGTCCGCGGCCAGCTCGCGGGCCGTCACCAGGTCCGAGCGGGCCTGCTCCCACTCCTTCGCGACCTTCGCCACGGGGGTCAGCTCCGCGTAGCGGCGGCCGAGCTTGCGCGCGGTCGCCTGGTCGGCGTGCACATCCGGTTCGGCCAGGCGCCGCTCCAGTTCCGCGTGCTCCGCGAGCAACTCCTCGAGCTTCGACGTTTCCACGGGAACCTTCTTCACTGCTGGACCGGAGCGGCTGAACCGGAATGGCTGGACCCGAACGGGCCGGACGGACGGGCGGGGCCCGACATGACGACGGCGCCCGCCCTGCGCGGTGCGCGAGGACGGGCGCCGTCGGCCCAGCTACTTGGTGGCGTTCTTCTGCCGCCGGCCGTAGCGGGCCTCGAAGCGAGCCACCCGGCCGCCGGTGTCCAGGATCTTCTGCTTGCCCGTGTAGAACGGGTGGCAGTTGGAGCAGACCTCGACCGAGATGTTGCCGGCCTTGCTGGTGCTCCGGGTGGTGAAGCTGTTACCGCAACCGCAGGTCACCTGGGTCGCGACGTACTCGGGGTGAATGTCCGCCTTCAAAGCGTGTCCTCCTGTTCGGGGCCGCCGGGTCCTCGCCGACGATCATCGCGAGGTGAACCGGAGCCGACTCGGCCTGTCATTCTGCCAGACCGAAGGCGCTGACCTGGAACGCAGTCGGTCCGCACGTTATTCCTGGCGAGCGGGCCGCTCGACCGCCCGGCGCGGCCAGGTGACCGCCCGCCGAGCGGGGGCCGCGCCGCGGTGCGAACGGAGCAGTCCGGCAGCATCCTTGATCTCGTGCTGCTGTGCCCTGCGCTGCGTGACCTCACGGTCCGGATGTGGATCCTGCTGCCGCCGTTGTTCCTCGCCGGCGCGAGCGGGGTCGCCGCGCTGGTGTCCTGGTCGTTCGAGCCGGGGCGTCCCGGGCTGGAGGTGTCGCCGCCGGTGCTGCTCGGGTTCGCCGCGGGCCTCGCGCTGCTCACCGGCGGGAAGGTGCGCTGGTCCCGCGACTGGCAGCGCTTCGGGCTCCGCTTCGCCTACCCGGCCGCGATGTTCGGCTGCGCGCTCGGCGCCGACCGAGTGCTGGTGCCGCTGCTGCCGACGCTGCTGCTCGGCGGGGTGGCGATCGTGGCGCTGGTGGTCGTCGCGTTCCGCGGCGCGGCACGGCACTGCGACTACCGCTGAACCGGTCCCCGGGTGGAGGAAGGGAACCTTCCTGTCACCCGTGACCGGAAGGTTCCCTTCCTCGTCCCCACGGCGCGCCCGTCCCGGGCCGGAAAAGACCCAGGGCCGGTGCGCGGAGTTCGCGCACCGGCCCTGGACGGGTCGACGTCAGTTCGCGGGCAGCGGTGCCACTCCGCGGTCCGCCAGCATCCCGCGCATCAGCTCGCTCTCGGTGCCCTGCGAACCGAGCATGTTCGCGGCGAGCCCGCGCACCGGTCCGAGCCCGGCGTGCTCGGCGCCGTAGCGGGCCATCGGCGCCCCGCCCTCGTGGTGGCGCAGCATCAGCTGCAGGAAGTACGCGTCGAAGGCGGGACCGTCGAGCCCGCGCAACCGGTCCAGCTCGGCCGTGTCGGCCATGCCGGGCATCGTGGGCGCCCCGGATCCGGTGGACGCGCCGTGCATCGAGTGGTCCGTGCCGTGCTCGTGCCCGCCGGAACCCATCCACTGCATCGGCGAGCTGCTGCCGGACGGCTCGCCCCACAGGTTCAGCCAGCCCTGCATCCGCCCGATCTGGTCGCGCTGGTTGGTCTCGATGTCGAAGGCGAGCTGGCGCACCGCGACGTCCGACGCATGTTCCCTGGCGAGGGTGGCCATGGTCACGGCCTGCTGGTGGTGCGTCGACATGTCCTGCGCGAACCCGACGTCGACGGCGCTGGGCGCCGGGTCGGAGTCGTGCGAGGGGGTGGCGATGAGCAGTCCGCCCGCGCCGCCGAGCAGCAGCAGCGCCGCGGCGGCCACGACGGCGATCGCGATGCGCACCGGCATCGACGCCGCGGTGGTGTCCTCCTGGGTGCTCATCGGGTCACCGCCCGCCCATCTCGCCCTGCCCCTGCTGGGTGCCCTCACCGCTCATCGGGATGGCGTCCGCGGGCGGCGGGCTCGCGTCGAACGGCGGCGGGTTCTGGGTGTCGAACGCGCCCGGGTAGGCCTGGCAGGAGCCGCCGATCTCCGGGTAGACCTTGTTCGGGTTTTCCTTGAGCGCGGTGATGAACTGGTCGATGCGCGCGTCGTCGGGGCTGTCCAGCTTCAGCTGGTGGCCCCAGGACTGCAGCGAGATCGGGGAGTCCAGGCCCGGGTAGGGCGACATCATCGTGTAGGGCTTGTTCTCGACCCGGCGGGCGAGCGTCTCCTTGCCCGCCTCGTCGATCCGCGCCGGGTCGTAGGCGATCCAGATGGCGCCGTGCTCCAGCGAGTGCACCATGTTCTCGGTGCGCACCGCGTTCGGGTAGACGACGCCGGTGCAGTCGGCCCAGATCCCGTCGTGCGGGCCGCCGTAGGGGGGCGTCTTGTCGTAGGCGACGCGCTGGTCGGGCCGGACGTGCTGCTGGCCCGGGTACTCGGCGGTGACGACGCCGGGGATGCCCTTGGACGGGTCCGGGTTCTCGGGGGTCGGCTTGAACGGCGCGGCGGCCGCTTCGGCCTTGGCCTGCGCCTCCCGCGATTCGGCTTTGTCGGCGTAGCGGACGTAAATGGTCCCGAAAACCGCAGCGGCGACGACGAAGACAACCCCGACGCTGAGGATTACCATCCACGGGATCGACCGCTGCTGCACCACGGAACCGCGCGCCTTGCGCATCGCCTTGCTCTGCTTACCGCTCGCCATGCTGTCCGGACCTCGTCTCGCCATCGGTCGCCAGGTGACCCGGCACGCCAGTCTAGAGATCCCACGGCCACCGGAGGGCGTACGTCGAACACGTCGCGGTCACGTTCTCACATCGAGGTCACCACCCGATCACCCACCGTGCACGCGACCGGCGCGGCGATCGCACCCGTTCGCTGAACAGCGGCGACGCATCCTTAGACTTCTCCAGGTGACTCCCGCCGCGCTCGCAGATCTGGTCCGCACCGCCGCCGTCGACGTGCTCTCCGCACGTGACCTGGACGTTTCCGTCCTCCCGGAGACGGTGACGGTGGAGCGACCCCGAAACCCCGAGCACGGCGACTACGCGACGAACCTGGCGATGCAGGTGGCGAAGAAGGCCGGGGTGCCGCCGCGCGACCTGGCGACCTGGCTGTCCGAGGCGCTGGCCGCGCAGGACGGCATCACCGAGGTCACCGTCGCCGGGCCGGGATTCCTGAACCTGCGGCTGGCCACCGACGCGCAGGCCGGGATCGTGCGCGACGTCGTCACCGCCGGTGCCGAGTTCGGCCGCGGCGACCGCTACCAGGGCCTGCGGGTGAACCTGGAGTTCGTCTCCGCGAACCCGACCGGCCCGATCCACCTGGGCGGCACCCGCTGGGCCGCGGTCGGCGACGCGCTGGGCCGCACCCTGACCGCGCAGGGCGCCGAGGTGGTGCGCGAGTACTACTTCAACGACGCGGGCGCGCAGATCGACCGCTTCGTGCTGTCGCTGCTGGCCGCCGCGAAGGGCGAGCCCGCCCCGGAGGACGGCTACGGCGGCGACTACATCGCCGACATCGCCCAGCGGGTGCTCGCCGCCGAACCGGGCGCGCTGGAGCAGCCGGAGGCCGAGCGGCACGAGACGTTCCGCCGCGTCGGCGTCGGCCTCATGTTCGAGGAGATCAAGCGCAGCCTGCACGAGTTCGGCACCGACTTCGACGTCTTCTTCCACGAGGACTCGCTGCACGCCTCCGGCGCGGTCGAGACGGCCGTCGCGCAGCTGAAGGAATCCGGGCACCTGTACTTCGAGGACGGCGCCTGGTGGCTGCGCTCCACCGAGTTCGGCGACGACAAGGACCGGGTGGTGATCAAGAGCGACGGCGGCACCGCCTACATCGCCGGGGACATCGCCTACCTGCGGGACAAGCGGGGCCGCGGCTTCGACCTGTGCCTGTACATGCTCGGCGCCGACCACCACGGCTACGTGAGCAGGCTCAAGGCGGCGGCCGCCGCGTTCGACGACGACCCGAACGCCGTCGAGGTGCTCATCGGGCAGCTGGTGAACCTGGTGCGCGACGGGAAACCGGTGCGGATGAGCAAGCGCGCGGGCACCGTCGTCACCCTGGAGGACCTGGTCGAGGCGGTCGGCGTGGACGCCGCCCGCTACTCGCTGACCCGTTCCTCGGTGGACTCGGCCGTGGACATCGACCTGGACCTGATCAGCAAGCGCAGCAACGAGAACCCGGTCTACTACGTGCAGTACGCGCACGCCCGGCTGTCCTCGTTGCAGCGCAACGCCGCGTCCCTCGGCATCGACCGGGGACCGGTGCAGGAGGCGGACCTGTCGCTGCTCTCCCACGAACGCGAGGGCGACCTGATCCGCACGCTCGGCGAGTACCCGCGAGTGGTGCTCTCCGCCGCCGAATTGCGGGAACCGCACCGCATCGCGCGGTACCTGGAGGAAGTGGCCAGCGCCTACCACAAGTTCTACGACGCGTGCCGCGTGCTGCAGCCCGGTGACGACCAGGCGAACGCACTGACGATCGCGCGCCTGCAGCTGTGCGAGGCGACCCGCCAGGTGCTGGCCAACGGTCTGGGGCTGCTCGGAGTGAGCGCCCCCGACCAGATGTGACCGACGACGTCCACGCCCGGCGTTCGGGCGGCCGCGCCGGGGAACGGCTCCCCGGTCCGGCACGAATCCGCAGAGGAGCCGCGATCATGCGCGCCCATCCCGCCGGACCTCGGCACGCCGAGGTCCTGTTGCCGGGCAGCACAGCCGGGCCGGTCCCGGCGGACGAGTCCGAGCTCGACGAGTTGCACGCGGCGGTGTGGCCGCGCGGTTCGCACCGGGAGGACGACGGCGCCGTCTCCTTCGCCGGGACGGACGTGCGCGAACTCGCCCGCGAGCACGGCACCCCGCTGTTCGTCCTCGACGAGGCCGACTTCCGGTCCCGCTGCGCCGAGTACGCCACCGCGTTCGGCGACCCCACGTCCGTGCACTACGCGTCGAAGGCGTTCCTGTGCACCGAGGTGGCCCGCTGGGTCGCCGACGAAGGCCTGAGCCTGGACGTGTGCAGCGGCGGAGAGCTCCGCGTCGCGCTGCGCGCCGAGTTCCCGCCGGAGCGCATCACCTTCCACGGCAACAACAAGTCCGTCGAGGAGCTGGCGACCGCCGTGGACGCCGGCGTCGGTTCCGTCGTGCTGGACTCGTTCCACGAGATCGCCCGCCTGGACCACCTCGCCCGCGAGCGCGGCGTCGTGCAGCCGGTGATGGTCCGGGTCACCGTCGGCGTCGAGGCGCACACCCACGAGTTCATCGCCACCGCGCACGAGGACCAGAAGTTCGGGTTCTCGCTGGCGTCCGGCAACGCCGCCGAAGCGGCCCGCCGCGTCATCAAGGCCGACGGCCTCGAACTGGTGGGCCTGCACAGCCACATCGGTTCGCAGATCTTCGACGACGACGGCTTCGGCCTGTCCGCGCACCGGGTGGTGTCGCTGCTGGCCGACCTGCGCGCCGAGCACGGCGCCGAAGCGCTGGCGAGCCTGACCACCGTGGACCTCGGCGGCGGCCTCGGCATCGCCTACACCCCCGACGACGATCCGCTGCCGGTGCAGGAACTGGCGACCCGGCTGCACGACGTGGTCCGCAAGGAGTGCGACCTCGCCGGGTTCGAGCCGCCGCGGGTGGCCGTCGAACCGGGCCGCGCCATCGCCGGGCCCGGCACGGTCACCGTCTACGAAGTGGGAACGATCAAGGACGTCGAGCTCGACGGCGGCGTGTCGCGGCGCTACGTGAGCGTGGACGGCGGCATGAGCGACAACATCCGCACCTCGCTCTACGACGCCGTCTACGACTGCAGGCTCGTCTCCCGATCGGCCGAAGCACCCCCCGTGCTGTCCCGCATCGTGGGCAAGCATTGTGAGTCCGGTGACGTTGTGGTGCGAGACTGCTGGTTGCCGGAGGACATTGCTCCGGGCGACCTGCTGGCCGTCGCCGCGACGGGGGCCTACTGCTACGTGATGGCGAGCAACTACAACCGACTCCCCAAGCCGCCGGTGGTCGCCGTGCGGGACGGGCGGTCGCGACTGCTGCTGCGCAGGGAGACCGAGGACGACCTGCTCCGGCTGGAGGTGTGAGTGATCGAGGACCGTGAGCCGATCCGCGTCGCGCTGCTGGGCTGCGGCACGGTCGGCACCGAGGTACTGCGCCTGCTGCAGTCCCGCCCCGAGGAGTTCGCGGCGCGGACCGGAGCACCCGTGCAGGTCACCGGCGTCGCCGTGCGGCGCCTGCACAAGCATCCGAACGTCCCCGAGCAGCTGCTCACCACGGACGCCGCCGCGCTCGTCGACGGCGACGTGGACGTCGTGGTGGAGCTCATCGGCGGCATCGAACCGGCCCGCTCGCTGCTGCTGCGCGCGCTGCGCAGCGGCAAGTCGGTGGTGACCGGCAACAAGGCGCTGCTGGCCGAGCACGGCTCGGAGCTGTACGCCGCCGCCGACGAGTCCGGGGCGGACATCTACTTCGAAGCCGCCGTCGCCGGGGCCATCCCGCTGCTGCGCCCGCTGCGCGAATCCCTCGCCGGGGACCGCATCAACCGGGTGATGGGCATCGTCAACGGCACCACGAACTACATCCTGTCCGCGATGGACTCCACGGGCGCCGGCTATTCGGAGACCCTCGACGAGGCCGGGCGGCTGGGTTACGCGGAAGCGGATCCGACCGCCGACGTGGACGGGTTCGACGCGGCGGCGAAGGCCACCATCCTCGCGTCGCTGGCGTTCCACACCCGCGTCGCGGCCACCGACGTGCACCGCGAGGGCATCTCGAACGTGACCCCCGGGGACATCGCGGCGGCGAAATCGCTGGACCGGGTGGTGAAGCTGCTCGCGATCTGCGAGCGCGTCGTCGCCGAGGACGGCACCGAATCCGTCTCGGCCCGGGTGCACCCGGCGATGATTCCGCGCGACCACCCGCTGGCCGGGGTCGGCGGCGCCTACAACGCGGTGTTCGTGGAAGCCGAAGCCGCCGGGAGCCTGATGTTCTACGGCCAGGGCGCCGGCGGCGAACCGACCGCCAGCGCCGTGCTCGGCGACCTCGTCGCGGTGGCGCGGAACCTGGTCGTGGCGGGCAAGGGGCCGCGCGAGTCGGCGCACGCGAACCTGCCGGTGCAGCCGATGGGCGCCACCCCCACCCGGTACCACATCAGCCTCGACGTGGACGACAAACCCGGCGTGCTGTCCCAGGTCGCGGCCACGTTCAACGACAACGATGTGAGCATCTCGGTGGTGCGCCAGGCGGGCAGGGGCGAAGAGGCCAGCCTGGTGGTGGTCACCCACACCGCCACCGATGCCGCCCTGAAATCCACAGTGGACAAGATTGCCGGGTTGGCCTCGGTGCGCGAGGTCGTCAGCGTGATGCGCGTGGAAGGTGAACCGTCGTGACTTCGAACATCCAGGGTGCGCCCACGAGGGCCGGGTGGCCCGGCCTCATCGAGGCGTACCGGGACCGGGTGGAGATCCCCGAGGGCGCCCGCGTGGTCACCCTGCAGGAGGGCGGCACCCCGCTGGTGCCCGCGCAGCACCTGTCCGAGCTCACCGGCTGCGAGGTGCACCTCAAGGTCGAAGGCGCGAACCCGACCGGTTCCTTCAAGGACCGCGGCATGACGGTCGCCATCACGCACGCGCTCGCCGCGGGCAGCAAGGCCGTCATCTGCGCCTCCACCGGCAACACCTCCGCCTCCGCAGCGGCCTACGCCTCGCGCGCCGGGCTCACCTCGGCGGTGCTGGTGCCGCAGGGCAAGATCGCGATGGGCAAGCTGGCGCAGGCCGTGGCGCACGGCGCGAAGATCCTGCAGGTGCAGGGCAACTTCGACGACTGCCTCGAACTCGCCCGCAAGACCTCCGCCGAACACCCGGTGACGCTGGTCAACTCGGTGAACCCGGTGCGGCTGGAAGGCCAGAAGACCGCGGCGTTCGAGATCTGCGACGTGCTCGGCTCCGCCCCCGACGTGCACTGCCTGCCGGTGGGCAACGCGGGCAACATCACCGCCTACTGGAAGGGCTACGCGGAGTACGCCGCGGACGGCGTGATCCCGTCCACCCCGCGGATGTTCGGCTTCCAGGCCGCGGGCGCCGCGCCGCTCGTGCACGGCGCGCCCGTGCTCGAACCGGAGACGATCGCCACCGCCATCCGGGTCGGCAGCCCCGCCTCCTGGCAGCACGCGGTGTCCGCGAAGGACGCCTCCGGCGGCCGGTTCGCCGCGGTCACCGACGAGCAGATCCTGCACGCCTACCGGCTGCTGTCCACCAGGGAGGGCGTGTTCGTCGAACCCGCCTCCGCCTCCAGCGTGGCCGGGCTGCTGGCCGCCGTCGAGGACGGCTCGCTGCCCCGCGGGTCCCGCGTGGTGTGCACCGTCACCGGGCACGGCCTCAAGGACCCCGACACGGCGCTGTCCGGCATGGTCGAGGTCGAGCCGCTGCCGGTCGACCCCCGCGCCGTGGCCACCGCGCTGGAACTGGTGTGAGCCTGCGGGCCGGCGGTGGGGTGCGGGTCGTGGTGCCCGCCTCCACCGCCAACCTCGGGTCCGGGTTCGACGCGCTCGGCATGGCGCTCGCGCTGCACGACACCGTGCACGTCGCGGTGACCGACGGGCCGCCGGGCAGCGCCGTGGTGACCGCCGAAGGCGAAGGCGCCGGATCCATCCCCACCGACCACGAACACCTGGTCGTGCGGGTGCTGCACCGCACCTGGGCCGAGCTCGGCGTGGCCGCGCCCGCGGTCCGGTTGCGCTGCCGCAACGCCATCCCGCACTCCCGCGGGCTGGGGTCCTCGGCGGCGGCGATCGTCGCCGGGGCCGCGGCGGCCTACGAGCTCGCCGGTTTCCCGCTGCGGGAGACCAAGAACCTCGAACAGGCGCTGCACCTGGCCGCCGACTGCGAAGGCCACGCCGACAACGTCGCGGCCAGCCTGCTCGGCGGCGTGGTGATCGCCTGGCGGGACACCGACCGGTTCCGCGCCGCCGCGCTGCCCGCGCACCCCGACGTGCACCCGGTCGCGCTGGTCGCGGGCGGTGAGTCCGCCACGCACACCACGCGCGGCCTGCTGCCCGAGCAGGTGCCGCACGCCGACGCCGCGTTCGCCGCGGGCCGCGCCGCGCTCGCCGTGCACGCCCTCACCACCGACCCCTCGCTGCTGCTGGCGGCCACCGACGACCGGCTGCACCAGGACTACCGGGAGTCCGCCTGGCCGAGCACCATCGAGCTGGTGCGGCGGCTGCGCGCCGCCGGAGTGCCCGCCGCGGTGTCCGGCGCGGGCCCGACCGTGCTGGCGCTGCCCGCGGGCGGCGAACTGCCCCGCACGGTCGACATCGGCGGGTTCACCGCGCTGCGCCTTCCGGTCGATCGGCGCGGCGTTCAGGTGATATCGGAGCCGACAACGGCGGAATGACCGGCCCGGCCCGACCATTCCGCCCGGCGTGGTGGTACAAAGGACATGTCGGCAGGACGTCAGTGCTGCTCGGCAGGTGTTCCGAAACGGTGGATGCTCCGGCACGGCCGATTGCGCGAACACCGTGATCGAACGAGGGCGTGCCACGCCTCCGGAGGTTGTTGCACCTCGGTGGTGAGGCGTCTACCCTCAAGGTCAATCAGTCACCGCGCGCTCGGCGCCGGTGCCGCATCCGGGGCTTCGTTCCCCGGGGCACATTTCCCGCTAGTGAATCGACTCCACTCCACACGGGTGAAGATCAGGATCTGCGGGTTGCCGGACGCGGTGGCAGAGGCAGGAGTTGTCAACTCAATGGGGTTCGCGCGGGGCTGCCGACCTGTGGGTTCCGGCCGACGCAGCATGGGGGCCTGACCGCGGTGGTCATGTTTCCGACGCGATCGACGCCGGTTCGGCGCACCCCGGTGCCCGTCGTCCCGTCTCCGCTCAGCGGCAGATCGGGCCGGACCGGAAATCACAGCGCTCCCCGCGGAAGACGACATCTGAGTGAGGCGGCAGCAGGGCGTGCATCGGCGAGTGTGGATCGGAGTGGATGCGTCGCACGTGCACCGTGGTTCTGGCACGCAGAAGCGTGAAAACCGCACCGCGCAACGGCATTCGGACGAGCACATGACCCGGGTACCTCCCACCGCCCGGTGCTGCTGGTCCCCCTGATCGCCGACGTCGATCGAGCCGCGCGTGCGTGTTGAACTCGACCGGCATCGGGCTGGTAGCACATCAAGGCCGTTCCGCTGACAGCAGCGGGCGGGCAATCCGCTGGGTCGCGTAGGAGGCGCGGTCCGGTCAGGAAGGACATTCGTGAGCAACACCGAACTGTTGAGCAGCGAGACGACCAACGGCGTCTCCCAGGCTGGCCAGCAGGAGTCTGAGCAGCCGTCCGCGGGCGCCGAGGCCAACGGCGCCCCGCGCCGTCGCGGCGGGCTGTCCGGCATGGTCCTCGCCGAGCTTCGACAACTCGCCGGGGAACTGGGGATCGACACCAGCGGCCTCCGCAAGGGCGACCTGATCGCGGCCATCAAGGAGCGGCAGGGCGGCGCCCCCGCCAAGCCGCGCGCGGCCGCCAAGCCCGCGCAGGAGGACGCCCCAGCGCAGGAGACCGCGCCGAGCCGTGACAAGGCCCGCCAGCCCGCGCTGGACGAGACCGACTCCGCCGCCCCGCAGCAGGACTCGGCCCCGGACGCCGGCAACAACGGCTCCGCGCCGAACCGCGGGCGCTCCCGGCGCCAGCAGTCCGCCGAGCAGGGCGGGGAGGACGAAGGCCGCCGCGGCAACAACCGCCGCCGCCGCTCCTCCAACCGCTCCGGCGGCAACCAGGACCAGGGCGACGAGCGCGGCCAGGACCGCGGCGACCGGCAGAACGACCGCGGTGACCGCGGCGACAACCGGGACCGCGACAAGGACAACAACCGGGGCGACCGGGGCGGTCAGGACCGCGGCGACCGGCAGAACTCCCGGCAGCAGCAGGACAAGCAGGACAACCGCCCGCAGGACGACTCCGACGAGGACGGCGGCCGCAGGCGCGGACGCCGCTTCCGGGACCGCAGGCGCAACCGCGGCCGCACCGAAGGCGGCGGCAACGAGCCCGAGGTCCGCGAGGACGACGTGCTGCTGCCCGTCGCGGGCATCCTCGACGTGCTGGAGAACTACGCGTTCGTCCGCACTTCGGGCTACCTCGCCGGGCCGAACGACGTGTACGTGTCGCTGTCGCTGGTCCGCAAGTACGGCCTGCGCCGCGGCGACGCCATCAAGGGCGTCATCCGGCAGCCCCGCGACAGCGAGCAGCAGCGGCAGAAGTTCAACCCGCTGGTCCGCGTCGACTCCATCAACGGCCTCGAGCCGGAGGCGTCGAAGGGCCGCTCGGAGTTCCACAAGCTGACCCCGCTGTACCCGAACGAGCGACTGCGGCTGGAAACCGAACCGCAGAACCTCACCGGCCGGATCATCGACCTGGTGATGCCCGTCGGCAAGGGCCAGCGCGCGCTGATCGTCTCGCCGCCCAAGGCGGGCAAGACGATGGTGCTGCAGGCGATCGCCAACGCGATCACCACGAACAACCCGGAATGCCACCTCATGGTGGTGCTCGCCGACGAGCGCCCCGAAGAGGTCACCGACATGCAGCGCTCGGTCAAGGGCGAGGTCATCGCCTCCACCTTCGACCGCCCGCCGTCGGACCACACCACCGTCGCGGAGCTGTCCATCGAGCGGGCCAAGCGGCTCGTCGAGATGGGGCACGACGTGGTCGTGCTGCTCGACTCGATCACCCGCCTCGGCCGCGCCTACAACCTCGCGGCCCCCGCGTCCGGCCGGATCCTCTCCGGTGGTGTCGACTCGACCGCGCTGTACCCGCCGAAGCGGTTCCTCGGCGCGGCCCGCAACATCGAGAACGGCGGCTCGCTGACCATCTTCGCCACGGCGCTGGTGGAAACCGGGTCCACGATGGACACGGTGATCTTCGAGGAGTTCAAGGGCACCGGCAACGCCGAGCTCAAGCTGGACCGCAAGCTCGCCGACAAGCGGCTGTTCCCCGCCGTCGACGTGGACGCCTCCAGCACCCGCAAGGACGAGATCCTGCTCGCGCCCGACGAACTCACCGTCACGCACAAGCTGCGCCGGGTGCTCGCCGCACTGGACGCCCAGCAGTCGCTGGAACTCCTGCAGGAACGGCTGCGCAAGTCGCGCACCAACATCGAGTTCTTGATGCAGGTCGCCAAGAACGCCCCCGGCGGCAAGGACGACAACTGACGTCCGCTCCGCGCACGAAGCCGGCCCGCACCTCGCAAGAGGAGCGGGCCGGCTTTCTTTCCACCCTGGTGCGAGGAAGGGAACCTTCCTGTCACGGGTGCGATGAAGGGAACCTTCCTGCCATCCGGTCAGCTGCCGACGCGAACCGGTCAGGGGTGGAAGGGAACCTTTCCGCCACGGGTGCGAGGAAGGGAACCTTCCTGTCATCCACCCGCCCGACTACCCGAACCCGTCCCGATGTGGAAGGGAACCTTCCTGTCATCGGTGCGCGGAAGGGAACCTTCCTGTCACTTCAGCCCGGGTCCCGCTCCGGGAACCTTCCGATCAGATGATCACCAGGTGAGCGCCTGGCACCGCCGTGCGCACTCGGTGGGTTCGACCTGCAAGGTGGCGTGCTCGATCCGGTACTGCTCGGCGAGCAGCCGCTGCGCGGCGACCAGCACGTCCCCGTGGTCGGCTTCGGCCGGGATGCTGAGGTGCGCCGAGGCGACCTCCATGCCGGAGGTCAGCGTCCACACGTGCAGGTCGTGCACCTCCTTCACCCCGGGCAGCGCGGCGAGGTCCTGGTGCATCGCGTGCACGTCGACGCCCTCCGGCGCCTGCTGCACGAGGATGCGCAGCGCCTGCCCGGCGAGCTTCCAGGTGCGAGGCAGCACGAACAGCCCGACGGCGACGGCGACGATCGGGTCGACCAGGTACCACCCGAAGGCCCAGGCGAGCGCCCCGCCCAGCAGCACACCGACCGAGCCGATGGTGTCGGCGAGGACCTCCAGGTAGGCGCCGCGCAGGTTGAGGCTCTCCCCCGCCCCTTCGCGCAGCAGCAGGAACGCCACCACGTTCGCGGCGAGCCCGGCGGCCGCCGTGATCATCATCGGCAGTCCGGCGACCTGCGGCGGGTCCTGGAAGCGCCCGACGGCCTCGACGAGGATGTAGCCGGCGACGGCGAACAGCAGCACCGCGTTGGCGAGGGCGGCGAGCACTTCGACGCGGTACCAGCCGAAGGTCCGCTTCGCCGAGGCCGGGCGGCGCGCGGCGGTGATCGCGGCGAGCGCCATGCCCACGCCCAGCACGTCGGTCAGCATGTGCCCGGCGTCCGAGAGCAGCGCCAGCGAGGACGTCAGATATCCGACCACCGCTTCCAGCACGAAGAACGCCAGCAGCACCCCGAACGCCATCGCCAGGCGCCGCGAGTACCGCCCGGAAGCGCTCGCGGGCGACGCCGTCCCATGCCCGTGGCCGTGCCCGTGGCCCATCACGAACCTCCCCTTCGCCTACCGCCCACCATGATATATAGCGAGATGCGCATGAATGCAATGGAGGGTCCACCCACTGGACACGACCACCCGTCCGACGAACGTTCACCCCCTTCCGGTCGACATCGGAGCGTGCGCTAAGCTGACCTAAGTCAACAACAGCAAGCCCTCGTAGCTCAGCGGATAGAGCACTGCCCTCCGGAGGCAGGTGTCGCAGGTTCGAGTCCTGCCGAGGGCGCCCACGCAGAAGAGGACGAGCAGCAGATGCTCGTCCTCTTCTGCATTTCCACGCAGGTTTTCGCCGCACCTCACCCGCCGCCCGCTGCGACGCGGAGCACGTTGCGCACCATCCCGCCGAAGACCACACCGTGGAACGGCGCGACCAGCCACCAGTAGAGGTGGCCGGCCAAGCCGCGCGGGACGAACACCGCTCGCTGGCGGTAGTGCGAACCACCCGCATCGTCCGGCTCCACGGTGAACTCCAGCCACGCCCGTCCCGGCAACCGCATCTCCGCGCGCAGCCGCAACATCCTGCCCTCCACCAGCTCTTCCACCCGCCACCAGTCGAGCGCCTCGCCCACGCGCAACCGTTGCGCGTCCCGGCGGCCTCGCCGCAAGCCCACTCCGCCGGAGAGCTTGTCGACGACGCCGCGCACCGCCCACAGCAGCGACGAGGAGTACCAGCCGTGCTCCCCGCCGACGCCTTCGACCACGCGCCACAACCGTTCCGGTGACACCCGGCTGCGCCCTTCGCGGACGTCCGAGTACACGGTGCCGCCGGACCAGGCCGGGTCCGACGGCAGTGGGTCCGAGGGCGCGTCCGAAGGCGCCGCATCCGACCAGCGGGTCTCCACCTCCGCGTTCCGGATCTTCCGCAGCGCCAGCCGGACCGAGCGGTCGTAGCCGGTGAGCCCGCCCGGCGGCTGCGGGATGAGCTCGTCGATGTCGTCCTCGGCGCAGACCGCCTCGTGGATCAGCGATTCGATCAGCGGCCGCCCCACGCTCTTCGGCACCGGCGTCACCACGTTGATCCACTGGGCGCTCAGCCACGGCGTCAGCACGCCCACCGACAGCATCCGACGCGGCGGCAGACCCGCCACGATCGCGTAGCGGCGCATCATCTCCCCGTAGGTCAGCACGTCCGGTCCGCCGACGTCGAAGGTCCGGTTGATCGAACCCGGCAGCCGGGCCACCTCGACCAGGTAGTGCAGCACGTCCCGGACCGCGATCGGCTGCACCCGGTTGCGCACCCAGCGGGGTGTCACCATCGCGGGAAGCCGCTCGGTCAGGTGCCGCAGCATCTCGAAGCTCGCCGAGCCCGACCCGATGATCACCGCGGCCTGCAGGACCACCGTCGGAACCCCGCTGCGCAGCAGGATCTCGCCGACCTCCGCCCGCGAGGCCATGTGCTCGGACAACCGCTCCCCCGTCGGATGCACCCCACCCAGGTACACGATCCGCTGAACCGACATCTCCCGCGCCGCCTGCCCGAGCAGCAGCGCCGCCCGCCGGTCCCTGGCCGCGAAACCCGACTCGGCCATCGCGTGCACCAGGTAGTAGACGACGTCGACCCCGTCGCAGGCGGCGCGGACGTCGTCCTCCTGCAGCAGATCGCCGCGGACCACCTCCACCTGATCCCGCCAGGGCACGTCGCGCAGCTTCTCCGGATTCCGGACCAGGCAGCGGACCTGCCGCCCGTCCTCGAGCAACCGCGGAACCAACCTGCCGCCGACGTACCCGCTCGCCCCCGTCACCAGACACACCATGGCCGAAGCGTGCGGTCCGCCGGCCACCCGCGCACCCCGGCTCCCCGGGTGCGATGAAGGGAACCTTCCGGTCACGGGTGGCAGGAAGGTTCCCTTCATCGCACGATCTCCGCGGGCTTTGCGCCACACCCCCGACTTATTGAAAATGACAGTCATTGTATTGTGACCGCGGCGCACCGGGAGTCGCGTTGCTCGCGGTTCAAGCGCGAGAGCCCGATGGAGAGCACATGGATCACCAGGAAGAGCACCGGATCGGCGAGTACGCGGTGCGCCGAGCCCGCCCGGAGGACGTCGAGGGCGCACGGCGGGTCATGCTCGACACGTTCTACAAAGAGTTCGGCCACGGCTACCACGCGCGCTGGCACTCGGACGTCGTCGACATCGAGGGCGCGTACCTGAAGAACCCGCGACACGCGCTGTTCGTCGCGGTGCGCGACGACGAGGTAGCCGCGACCACCGCCATCCGCTCCGGCGGCCCGCGCTGCCCTCCGCACCCCGAGTGGCTCGCGGCCAAGTACGGGGACGGCAGCACCGCGCAGCTGTTCCGGGTGTACGTGGACCGGGCGCACCGCCGCAACGGCCTGGCGAGCGCGCTGGTGTCGATGGCGTGCGACTTCGTCGCCGACACGCCGGAGTATTCGACGATCTACCTGCACACGAATCCGGCGATCGAGGGCGCGGCGCCGTTCTGGCACAGCGCGGCCACCGAGATCTACGACGGCAGGCAGGACTCCCGGTACAGCCCGAGCGTGCACTTCGAGATCCCGATCCCGGGCCGGGCCTCGCGCCCGAGCCAGGCGTTCGAGCTCCAGGACGTCGATTACGCCGGGTGACATCGGCTGCGAGATCGAGTGAGCTCGTTCCTACCCGCTTCAGTGATGCGAACGCGCGTTCGACCGAGCAGCATGGAGGCATGACCTCCTCCACGCACTTCCTCGCCCGGTGGCACGGCGCGGTCCGCGCCCTAGTCCTGGCCGATCCGGCTCGTCGCGGCTTCGACCAGCGCGCGCGTCATCGCATGTCGTGGCGCACGCAGCACTTCCGAGGCGGCACCCTGCTCGATGATGTGCCCGCCGTCGACGATCACGACGTGTTCGGCGAGATCGGCCACGACCCCGAGGTCGTGGGTGATCAGCACGAGCGCGCACTGAGCGCTGTGCTGCAACTCCTTGAGCAGGACGAGCAGTTCGGCCTGCGTGACGGTGTCGAGGCCGGAGGTGATCTCGTCGCAGATCAGCACCCTCGGCTCGGCGAGCAGCGCGCGCACCAGCGCGGCACGTTGCAGCTCACCGCCGGACAGGGAGTCGGGGCGCCGGGCGGTGATCTCGGCACCGAGCCCGACCCGCTCGAACCACTCCGCCGCCCGCCGCCGTGCCTGCCGCCGGTCGGTGCCGCGGAGTCGTTCGGCGGTCCGCGCGACCTGGTCGAGGACGGGTGCGAACTCGTTGAACGAGGCGCGGGCGTCCTGGAAGACGTATTGGACGTCGGCGAGCTGCGCCCTGGTGCGCCCGCGCAGGCGCGCTGCCAGCGGTGTCCCATCGAGCACGATCGAGCCGCGCCGCGGCGGGTGCAGCCCGGCGAGGCACCGGGCCAGCGTCGTCTTGCCGCTGCCGGAACGACCGACGACGGCGATCCGCCTGCCCGGCCCGACGGCCAGCGACATCCCGTGCAGCGTTTCCACCTGCCTGCCCCGGTCCCGGTGGCCCGCGACCAGGTCCCGCGCCGCGAGCACCGGGGATTCGCGGTCGTTCCCGGCCGGCGCCAGCGGTGCTCTGGTGTCGGGCTGGGATTCGACGAGCAGTCGCGTGTAGGCGTGCTCCGGGGAACCGAGCACCTCGCCGGCAGGTCCCGATTCGACCACCGTTCCGGCGCGCATGACCAGCACCCGGTGCGCAAGCTGCCGCACCACGTCCAGGTCGTGGGTGAGCAGCAGCACGGCGATCCCCTGGTCGGCGAGGCTGCGGAGTTCCGCCACGATCTGGGCTCGGGTGAGCGCGTCCTGCCCGGTGGTCGGCTCGTCCGCGATCACCACGGCCGGATCGCAGACCAGCGCCTGCGCCAGCACGATGCGCTGCTGCTGGCCGCCGGAGAGCTGGTGCGGATAGCGGTCGAGCAGAGCTTCCCCGTCGGGGAGCTGCGCCCGGCGCAGCGCGGTGGCGACCTTGGCGCGCACCAGTTCCTTGCGTTCCGCGCGCGCGACCGGCCCCAGGTGGCGGACCGCGATCTCCCGCAGGACCGAGCCGACCCGGCGGACCGGGTTCAGCGCGGCCGCGGGGTGCTGCGGGATGTACCCGACCAATCCCGCCGCCGGTGGCCGCCCCGGACCGATCGGATGACCGGCGACGGTGACTTCGCCGCCGACCACCGCACCGGCGGGGTGCTCACCGAGCAGCGCGAGTCCGGTCGTGGTCTTGCCACTGCCGGATTCGCCGACGAGCGCGGTCACCTCACCTGCCGCGACGGCGAACGAGACCTCGGACACCAGGGGCCGGGAGTCGAGCGAGACGTTCAGCCCGCCGACCTCGACGACGTTCACGCGCGCACCTCTCGCCGTTTCCTGCGCAGCAGCTGGTCGAAAGCCAAGTTCACACCCACCGACAATGCCACGATCAGCAACGCGGGCAGCACGACCGCCCAGGGCTGCAAGAACAGTCCCGTGCGGTTGCGGTCCACCATGGCCGCCCAGTCGCTGGTCTGCGGCGACACCCCCACCCCCAGGAAGCTCGCCGAAGCGACCAGGTAGATGGCGCCGGTGAACCTGGTGCCCGAGTCCGCGGCCAAGGTGCGCGCCATCGCGCGCACCACGTAGCCGAGTCCGATGCGGACGCGGCTCTCCCCCTGCATGCGCATGGCCTCCACGGCCGGGCGTGCGGAGAGCGAGAGCGCCGACGCCCGCGAAATCCTGATGACGTCCGGGAGGTTGATCACGGTGACGATCACGACCAGCACCCAGCCGACGTTCGGCGCGGCGGATGCCAGCAACAACAGCAGGAGCATCGAGGGGATGGCGAGGAGCACGTCCAGCGGGCGCATCACCGCCTCGTCGATGAACCGCACCCGGTTCATCCCGACCGCCACGCCGATCGGCACGGCCACGGCGTACGTGCACACCGTGGCGGCCACGGCGACCAGCACCACCGACCGCCCGCCGAGCAGTACCTCGTTCCACACGTCGCGGCCGACGAAATCGGTGCCGAACGGGTGGCCGGCGCCGCTGCTGAACGCCACGTCCTTGCCCACCTCGCCCGCGGCGAACTGCGGGCCGAACACGGCCAGCAGCACCGGCACGGCGATCAGGATTCCGGGAACCAGCACTCCGGGTCTGAGCAGGCGCCTCATCGATCGTCCTCCGCAGCAGGTGCCAGCAGCCGGGCGACGACGTCGGCCACCAGGTTCACCAGGACCGTCACGACGGCCAGCACCACCGACAACCCTTGCACCACCGGCAGGTCCCGCGCGGACACGGCGTCGATCAACGTCGTCCCCAGACCTGGGATCACGAAGATCGCCTCCACCACGATGATGCCGCCGATGAGCCAATCCGTCGTGCGGGCGAGCTGCTGCACCGCGGGCACGACCGCGTTCGGCAAGGCGTGCGCGAGCTGCACTCGCACCGGCGAGATCCCGGCGCGCCGGGCCTGCCGCACGTACCCGGAGTGCAACGCGTCGATCATGCCCGCGCGCACCAGCCTGCTCAGCGAGCAGATCGGCCGCAGCAGCAGCACCAACACCGGCAGCACCAGCACCTCCGGCCGGCTCAGCAGCCCGCTGCCGCCCACCGCGGTCGGCGGCAACCAGCCGAGCTGCACCGCGAACACGGTCACCAGCAGGATGCCCATGGCGAACTCGGGAACCGAGTACAAGCCGAGAGTGGTCGACGTGATGAGCCGGTCGGCGAACCGGCCCTCCCGGTTGGCCGCCAGCACTCCGAGCCCCAGTGACACCGGCACGATCAACACCAAGGTGAGCACCGCCAGCAACAAGGTCGGGCCGACGGAGGATCCGATGATGTCCAGCACCGAACGCGGCCCCACCAGGGACTTGCCGAAATCTCCCTGCACGGCCGAGAGCAGCCAGCCACCGAGGCGCTCCCACACCGGCGCGTTCAGCCCCAGCTGCTCGCGCAGCAGCGCGATGACCGCCGGGTCGGGATCGTCACCGGCGATCGTGACGGCCGCATCGCCCGGCAACGCCTCGATCAGCAAGAACACGACGACCATGACGAGGAGGACCTGCACGAGTCCCAGCAGCACTCGCCGGGCGAGGTAGCCCGGAATGCTCACCCGAGCCACACCTTGTCGAAGCGCGCCCAGTCCAGGGTGTTCGCCGGAGCTCGGTCATCGATGCCGCCGACCCGGTTCGCCGACGCCACGATCCAATCCGACACGCCCCACCACAGGAAACCACCCTCCTCGAACAGGGTCCGCTGCATCTCCCGGTAGAGCCCGGCGCGCGCGTTCTCGTCCGAAGTGGACTGAGCCTGCTGGTAGAGCGCGTCGAACTCGGGGCGCTGCCACTTGGTGTTGTTCGTCGTGGAGCCCGACAGCAGCCGCTGCGAGATGTGCGACTCGATCGGCATCGCGCCGGACCGGTAGCTGACGAGCGAACCCTGCTCACCGATGTCCGACCAGTACGTGTCCTTGTTCCCCAAGGTCACGTCGACCGTCACGCCGGCGAGCTTCGCCTGGTCGGCGAACGCCAACGCCGCCTCCCGCAGGCCGGGAGACGCTTCGGAGGTGAGCAGTTCGACCCGCAGGTTCTCCGCTCCCGCCCGGCGCAGCAGGTCCTTCGCCTTCGCCAAGTCCTGCCGCCGCTGCGGCAGATCAGCGTCGTAGTACTGGTAGTTCTTGCCGAACAGGTCGTTGGCGATCTCGCCCGAACCCTGCAGCACCGAGCGGACCAGCTCTTCGCGGTCGACCAGGTGGAAGAACGCCTGCCGGACCTCGAGCCGGTCGAACGGCGGCCGGTCCACCTTCATCGCCAGCGCGTGGAAATTGCTCAGCGGTAACCGGTGGATCTGGACCTGCCCGGCCGCCTCGTGGCTGCGGGCCGTGGTGGCGGTCAGGTCGTGGGCGTAGTCCGCCTGGTCGCCGAGCAGCGCGTTGACCCGAGCGGCTTCGTCGTTGCTCACCAGGATCTCGAGCTCGTCGAGCAGCGGGGCGCCCTCCCAGTAGTCCGGGTTGCGCGCGGCGAGGAAACTGCGCCCCGGCTCGAACGAGGTGAACCGGAACGGACCCGAACCGACGGGCCGGTCGAAGTTCTCCGCACCCTCCGGAACGATGTAGGCGCCCAGCGTGGCGAGCGCGTTCGGGAACTCCGCGTAGGGCCGCTTCAACCGGAACTCGACGGTGCGGTCGTCGAGGGCGCGGCTGCTCGACAGGTCGATCACGGACAGGCTCGCCTTCGCCCGCCGCGTGCTGTCCGGACGCAGGATGCGCGCATAGCTGGACAGCACGTCAGCGGCGCGCACCGGCCGGCCGTCGTGGAACACGGCTTCGCGCAGCGGCACCCGCCAGGTCAGCAGGTCAGGGCTCGACTCCCACCGTTCGGCCAGCCGGGGCTGCGGGGACATGTCGGAGCCGTAGTCGGCGAGCTTGTCGAACAGCGCCTTGGCACGGGCGACCTCCGCGTAGAGGTTCGTGGCGTGCGGATCCAGCACCTCCTCCGCTCCACCACCAGGGAATACCGCGCGCAACCGGCCGCCCGGTTTCGCCGGCCCGGCGCTCGAACCCGAGCCGCCCGCCGCGCACCCCGGCACCGCCACCAGCGCGGCCGCCGCGGTGAGCCCCAAGAAGCCCCGCCTGCTCACCGCCCCGCCGGTGGATGAGTAAGCAGCCGACCCGTCGGACTCCATGCGCGGTTCTCCATTCGTCCCGATACCTGCAACGCCGGCGCCGCCCACTGCAACACCAAAAGAAAACGATCCCGCAGCGAGAAGACCGCTGAGGTTCCGCCACCCCCGCCACTAAGCAGCAGAAGCAGCAGAACCGGCAATAGGTTGCAGGTTCCA